>NZ_NFJG01000024.1:0-42116 GCF_002159755.1 Bacteroides sp. An269 | reverse complement strand
CCCGTCAAGGCACGGAAACTTTTGCTGTTGTCTTTATGGTCGCGGTAATTCATGTTGCAAAGGTACGCGTATGCGCGATATATAACAAATCTAAATTACATAAACTCTAATCTACACACGTACCTATCTTTTATTCTCTCCGACACGTCATAATAGAACAAGAAAGGGCTGCCCCATACGGAACAGCCCTCTATTTATCGGATTTCAATAAACGTTTTACTCAGTAATGTCCTGTACAGGAGTCGGAGCAGGAGCAGACGGATTATTATCATCCTCGGTCAAAGCCTGGTTCGAGTTGATTTCGTTTTGCGGAATGCGCCACAATAAAATAGCAGAACCCGGCTCGATGTTATAAACCGAAGCGGCTTGCGGGAAGCCTGCACCCCGGCGGTCTACACCTTTATTCAAGCGCATGATGTCAAACCAAATCAAGCCTTCACCCCAAAACTCAATACGGCGCTGGCGGTAGATTTCTTCCTGAATATCCGTTGCGGAAGCAGCGGTGCAGGTATATTCCGGATCACGGTAAGTCTGGATAAAGCTTTCCAATGTAGCCCGGCCTGTTCCGGCATTGCCTCCCATAGCCTGAGCTTCCGCCATAATCAAGTACATTTCCTCGATACGCATTAACGGTATGTCATTCGCATTGGTAGAAGTTTCCAATTCATTGTTATAAGGAGCGAACTTCACTTGTGTATAAGGACCGAAACCATATCCTTTCATCAAAGCTTGTTGGGCAGCCGTCAGATTTGCGGATTCCGTATCAGCATTCAGCCACCAGCCTTTACGTGCATCGGTGTCCGGAATGGTGTTGAACAGGGCACGGTTGATTTGCTTTCCGCCTGAATACCAAGCATAACCATAGTTAAACGAACCCATGTGTGAAGGCCAGTTTACGATACCCGAAGATACCACGGGATCTGATTCTTCAACCAATACGCCCCACATCCAGTCCGGTTCCGTAACATCCCAGAAAGTCGGATGGTTCACCTCTTCTATTGTTGCCGGGCGAGCATCCGACAAAGAAATAGCGGTTTGTGCAGCTTCTTCGGCTGCAGCCCATTCCTGTTTGGTCAAAGCCACACGTGCACGGATACCGTATGCCACCGACTGGTCGATATAACGGCGGTCAGGACGGCTCTCACCTGCATCTTCCGCCGATTTCAAATAATTGATACCGGTTTCCAAATCGGCTTCAATCTGGTCATAAATAGCTTGGACTGTAGCACGGGGCGCACCGTTCGCGGCAGCATCTGCCGAGTTCTCGTTTGTAATCAAAGGCACACAAGGTTTATCCTGATTGCCTACATACGTAAACTGATACAGCTGAGCCAAGTTGAAATAACAAAAGGCGCGGGTAGCGTAAGCACGTCCCAAATACATTTGGAAAGTAGGGTTATCGGTTTCCGGATCGAATGAAGAGATAGCGTTGTTGCATGAGAAAATGATGTTATACAAATCATTCCATACCATTTGAGCTTCGTATGAAGTATAATCTCTGTCATCAAAAGTCAAGCTGTTCCCTTGCCAGTTGTAACCGTTATTATCACTTACAACGTCCATACCGTTAGCATCCGTGCACAACATAATGGTCGGATATCCGATATCGTTATGGCGTTCTGTTCCCAACGCATTTTCATTCGGCGTACGTTGGTTAAACTGAGAATAAATAGCATTGATGGCAGCTTCTGCACGTTCCGGGTTCTGAATATAAACCTCCTCCTTTTGGTCGGTCGTAACAGTATCCCCTTCCGGTGCTGTATCCAAATCCTGACATCCCGTAAATGCCAGGGAAAGAAGCAGGCTCGAAGCGAAAATATATTTTGTTTTCATGTTCTTTCTCATTGTTTTTAAGTTATATTCATTAGAATGTCAAGTTGATACCTCCTGAGATGGTGCGGATCGGCGTATAAAGAGCAGTAGTAGCTGTTGTATAGCTTTGGCGCGGATCCAATCCCTTACGTGCCGAGATAAAGCCCAAGTTGTCCGCCGTGAAGTAGATACGCAATTTCTCAATCTGCATCTTCTGGGTCCAGCTCTTCGGCAAGGTATAACCTACGGTGATGTTGTTGATGTTCAGATAATTTGAACTAGTCAGGAAACGGGTTGAAGTCGAATTAGTATAGCGGTCTTCAGCGTCCAGACGGGGCACATCGGTACGAGTATTGGTCGGAGTCCATGCATTCAAGATATCCTTGTTCCATGCTGTACCGCCACGTTGATAACCGCCGTGCATCGTAACTGCATAACCGGAGTCATAAATTTCTCCGCCCAACTGGTAAGAAAGCGAGATAGAAGCATCGAATCCGTATGCCGTTACACTGGTTCCGATACCGCCATATACCGTAGGCATCATGTCATCCGTTGCAATACGGTAATTTTGCGCATCCACATAATCAGTTGTTTTCTTACGTCCGATGATATTCCCCTTTTCGTCTTTATCAGCAGTCCAATATAATGCTTCACCGGTAGTTTCGTCTACACCTGCATATTCCACCAGATACATACGGTACATAGACTCGCCTTCTTCGTAAATACGAGTACCGTCAATCAGACGTCCGTTCAGGTTCTCATGCAATTCATTGATCTTGTTCTTGATGAAAGTCGCATTGAAGTTCACGTCCCAAGTCACATTCTTGTTCTGAATGATGTTGTAAGTGAAGTCCATTTCAAAACCTGAGTTAGTCATCGAACCTACATTCACCGGCATTGAAGTATAACCCAAGCTACCTGCGGTAGGCAAGTTGTAAAGCATGTCAGAGGACTTACGTCCGAAATATTCCAACGTACCGGTCAGCTTGTTCTTAAACAAAGAGAAGTCCACACCCACATTATACGAAGTAGAAGTTTCCCAAGTCAGGTCCGGATTACCTTTATAATAAAGCACACCGTCCGAATAAACACCGTTCGCACCGCTGATGCGGTATTGGTCGATATACGGATAATAGTTCTTCGTTGTCAGGTCACCCATCAAGATGTCATCGTTACCTTGCTGACCGAACGAAGCTTTCAGCTTCAACTGGTTCACCCATTCCACGTCTTCCATGAAAGCTTCTTCCGAAATACGCCAAGCCACACTGGCTGCCCAGAAGTCACCCCAACGGTGATCGGGAGCAAAACGTGAAGAAGCGTCACGACGGTAAGACACATTACCGATGTATTTGTCATTGTACGAATAGTTGACACGGGCGAAAATACCGTGAGTGGCATACTCGTTCTTGACACCGCCCAACTGCCAATTATCAATCGTATTACCCAAATAATAGCTTTCCGGATTATACAAGTTTGTTCCGTATCCGTAGAAGTCAGTCTTTTCCATGTTATAACCATCATAACCGGCAGTTAAGTCGATATGATGGACATCGTCAATAGAGAAGTTATAGTTGGCTACATACTGCTGATCGAATCCGAATGTACGCATGTGTTCCTGAGTTGCTGTACCGCCATAAGATGCAGTCTGGCCCATATATGCATTACCCAAGTCATTGTAACGGGTATTGTCAATATGCAGACCGTAACGTGCCGTCAAGGTCAGCCCCTTAATCGGAGTGATTTGCGCATACCAATTGGCATTGATGATATCCATCAGGTATTCGGTCTTATTGTAAATCAAGTCACCGGCAGGGTTTGAAATAGACATGAATGAACGGCTCTGGTTCGTACTCTGTCCGTCACCATAGTCATACACCTTGCGCCCGTTGTTAGTCATGATATTGCCATTGGCATCACGTACGTATAAGGGATAGATAGGTGCCGCAAAGTTTGCGATATAAAATGCATTACCTGAAGAAGCGGTATTTTGTTGTTCTCCCGGATAACGGCTATTAGTAAAGTTATAAGCCACATTAGCACCCACTTTCAACCAATCGTTTACCTTGTAATCACCATTCAAACGACCGCTGTAACGCTTGAATCCAGAACCGTCAATTACACCTTGGTCATCCAGATAACCCAAAGAGAAGTAGAACGTAGCACGTTCATTACCGCCTGATACGCTCAGGTTGTACTCCTGGCGCAGCTTGTTCTTGAACATTTCCTTTTCCCAGTCATCCGGCGTATAATAATAGGTACCGTCCGAATAACCCAACTTCGCATTCGGATTGACACGTCCGTCGGTAGTAAACATGCCTTCACCTTCAGGAAGCGTATAAACCTGATAACCTACACCACCCGATGCATTCTTGAAGATAGTAGAATTAGCGTATGCGTGAGCTGCAGCATCGTCATAACCCAAGTTATACAAACCTGCATTCTTCAACGACTGGTAAGCCAGTTCCATATATTGGTTCGGGCTATCAATTACATCGTAATTGGTCACGGCACGTGAGTTAGCACCCCATTTGGCATCAAAGTTCACACGAGCTTTACCCGAAGCACCCTTTTTCGTAGTAATCATGATGATACCGTTGGCACCACGCGCACCGTAAAGAGCGGTAGAAGCCGCATCTTTCAATACCGTCATACTTTCGATATCTTGTGTATTCAATGAAGAAAGGTCACCGTCGAAAGGCATGCCGTCTACAACGTACAACGGTTCTGTACCCGCATTGATAGACCCTACACCACGGATACGCACCTTCGCATCCTCACCCGGCTGACCGTTTGAACTCTGAATTTGCACACCTGCAACCGCGCCCGCCAATGCATTCGTAATATTAGACACCTGACGTTTTTCGATTTTATCGGCCTTCATCACCGAAGCAGAACCGGTAAATGTACCTTTGGTAGCTGTACCATAAGCTGTCACCACAACCTCGTCCAACACCTCAGCATCCGACTTCAGCACAACTTTCATAACCGGCTGAATCTTAACCTCTTGCGTCTCCAGCCCGATGAAAGAAACCACCAAAGTTCCGGCCGAACTTGGCACGTTACTAATCGTAAAATTACCATCTATATCAGTAACCGTACCTACTGTGGTACCTTTTACCAATACAGATGCTCCCACTACAGGTAAACCGTCTTCTTCAGAAGTAACCGTACCGGTAACTTTCTTTACTTGCGCGTTTACCAGACCAATGCCTATCATCAGGCAGGTCATTAACAGCATCAATTTTCTTTTCATAAAAATTCTCTCTTAATTTTTAACCTTAAATAAACACTTTTATCTAATTCAGTTTGCCCGCAAAGGTAAGCATTTATCTTATAACTTGTATACTTTTGGAAACAAAATACAAAAGATACGTCGCTTTTTAACACTTCAAGATTGAAATTCTGTATAAAAAGCAAACAAATATGCAGGATTTCCGGTGTTGTCTTTGCTTAAAAAATAGCCAAAAACAAGCTCAGAACCTTGTATAGGACATCTTTGTGATAGTTTTTAAGACTCCTGATAAAAAGTGTAGTGAAATGAAAAAAATTAGTTACCGATTGGTTTATAATCGTAAAAAACGTCTCAATGCAAGCGGAAAGGCATTGATACAAGTGGAAGCTTATTTAACAAAGCAGAAAGCCTATTTTTCCACTCACATTTATGTACGTCCCGAAGAATGGGATGCCAAAAAAGCAAGGATTGTACTTCATCCGCAGGAAGAGGCGCTGAACCGGATGCTTGACGAGTTTCTCCTAAAGCTCCAGTATGCGGAATTGGAAGGGTGGAAGCGAGGAAAAGAAATATCCTTGTCAATGCTGAAAACAGACAATGAGGCAGAAGAAAGAACAGATGTTTTTGCATTCGGTAGAAAATGGGTAGAACACTCAAAAAGCAAAGAAAGTACAAAAAACAACTTGAGCACTACATTTGCTCTTTTACATGAATTCCGCCCGGCACTATGTTTTGCGGAGATGGATTATTCGCTGCTGCTCCAGTTCGAACATTTTCTGGAAAAGAAAAAACTGAAGATAAACACAATTGCCAAACACATGCGTCATTTACGCACGCTTTGCAATGAAGCCATCAGACAAGGCGTAATGTTATCATCGGCTTCACCTTTCATTAAATACCGGATAAAGACCACTGAAAGTAAACATGTATTCCTGCTTCCAGAAGAACTGAGAAAACTGGAAGAACTGCCGCTCGGACAGACAGGAAAAGCATTGCGCCACACACTGGATGCGTTTCTGTTTTGTTGCTACACCGGCATCCGTTATTCTGATTTTATAGAATTGCGTGAGGAAAATATCGTTTATCCAGACAAGCAACATGCCTGGCTGACGTTCAAGTCGCAAAAGACAGGAACGGAAACTCAAGTCCCCCTTTATCTTTTGTTTCAGGGGAAAGCTCTGAAGATATTAAAGCGATACCCCGACAAAGAGTGCTTTTTCCGTCTTCGCCCGAACCCTGACATTAACAAGGAATTGGTCAGGCTGGGCAAGCTGGCTGGTATTGACAAGCATTTCTCTTTCCACTCGGCACGGCACACCAATGCTACCTTATTAATATATAATGGAGCAAAACTGACTACGGTGCAAAAACTATTAGGGCACCGCAGCATCAAAACCACGCAAATTTACGGTGAAGTGTTTTCGCAAACGTTAGTAAATGACCTGAAGAAATGTAAGTTCTAATGTCGCTTTTCTACAAAGCTGCAATGATTTGCCAAGGCAGTTAACTGTTTCAGCAGTTTCAATGCACTGAAACTAGAGTTTCAGTACATTGAAACTACGGTAAAACTGCATTGCATAAGCTTACCTGACTTTATGCATGTTTTGAAAAAGCCTAGTGCATGGACAAAACGTCATTCTTATCACGGAGCAGAATCGGATTGCAAAAGTTGTAGAAACGTAAAACTCTGTGTCTCCCTGCCTGCAGGACGAACCATGCGTGAAGACTTGCCCGGAGATGATTTTGCTCATCGGGAAGTGCAGTTTGTACGTTAAATTGCACTTTCGAAAGTGCAAATACGCCTAATCCATGCTTATTTATTGCATACATTCATATCTTTGCCGAAAAGGAATGCTTTATGGATAAACATAATCTTTTCCTGCAAGAGGCCCGTAGCACAATATGCATCTAGAAACCGGCTTCATGCATGTCGTTCCTTTGTGGCAATTCGAGTTGGAGTATTAAGCGTTCCTTCTATATCAAAAGGTATGGCTATTCAGTAAAAAGCAGGTAGAAAGCTTCCGGTTGAAACGCATTAATACGTACCACGACACCATTTTTTGAAAGAAACCATTTTAAAAGAAGTCCTTATAGTTTCCTCATACTCAATACGTTAATAGTCATCTTTAGTTCGGCCGGAACTTTGGTGGTTTCTTTCATCGGCTTGCAGACGCAAGAGCTCGACATCCGACCGGTTATGAAAGTTGTACTGAAGTCGGATGCTGAGGTATTGGACGAAGTGATGGTGGTGGCTTATGGTACTGCAAAGAAGTCGACATTTACCGGTTCGGCAGCTACAATCAAGAATGACAAAATCGCTTCACGGCAAACTTCAAATATCACGAATGCTTTGACCGGACAGGTTGCCGGAGTGCAAACAACAAGCAATACTGGCCAACCGGGAAAGGATGCGGAAGTGCGCATTCGGGGTATCGGATCTATCTCAGCCAGCAACAGGCCTCTTTATGTAGTGGACGGCGTACCTTATGACGGTGAATTGTCTGCCATCAGCTCTACTGATATCGAATCGATGACCGTATTGAAAGACGCAGCTTCAAATGCTTTGTATGGTGCCCGCGGTGCAAACGGTGTCATTTTGATTACTACTAAGCGGGGTGCCAATGGGGAAGCACGTGTGAATTTTAATGCCAAATGGGGTGTGAACAAGCGCGGTATCGCTTCATACGAACGCATTACAGATCCAGGCAAATTCTATGAATTGAATTACGCTTCTATCTACAATGCAGATTTGGAAGGTTATCTGGCAAACGGAGACTTAGCTGCTGCTAATGCATACGCCAATCAGGCTATGTTGTCTTCGGCTTATTTAGGATACCAAGTATTCAGTGTGCCGAATGGTGAACAGCTGATAGGAATGGACGGAAAACTGAATCCGAATGCGAAACTAGGGTATTCTGACGGGACATATACTTATCTCCCTGACGATTGGACGGACGAATTGTTCCAAAACAATTTGCGTCAGGAATATAATTTGAGTGTCAGTGGTGCCAATGAAAAATTGAACTATTACATGTCTGCCGGTTATTTGGACGATCAGGGAATTGTCCCTAATTCCGGATTCCAGCGTTATTCAGCCCGCTTGAAAGCGGATTATCAAGTCAAACCGTGGCTGAAAATGAGCGGCAATGTATCGTTCACCCATTACGACAGTCGGGAACAGGATACCGAAAGCGGTACTTCTAATGCCAATGCCTTTTATGCCGCGAACATCATTGGTGCTATTTATCCGATGTATGTACGTGATGCAAAGGGAAATATCATGGTGGATAATCGTGGTTCCCAGCGTTATGACTATGGGTCGGACACAAATTTCTCACGCTCGAACGTAATTCCCAATGCTAACCCATTGGCAAGCTATATGCTTGACAAAATGGAATATTCCGGTGATGTTGTCAGTGGAAAATGGGGTGCCGACATCGACATTTGGGGCGGCATCAAAGCAAGAATCAATATCGGCGTGGATGCGAACAATGTGCATTATTCTAATATGGTCAATCCGTTTTACGGACAATATTCCGAAACAAGCGGTGTAGGCGGTATCGTCAGTGTAGCTACAGAGCGCACTTTCAGTACGAACCAACAGTATTTGCTGACTTATAACCGGACGTTCAATCATGTACATAATGTAGACATTCTTGCCGGACATGAAAACTATAACTACAAATACCAGTATTTATACGGCCAGCGGGAGAAAGTATACAATCCGAATATTCCCGAACTGAATAATGCCATTTCCAACCAAATCAACGAATCTTATACGCAAAAATACGCAACGGAAGGTTGGCTGTTCCGCGGACAATATGATTATGACGGAAAATATTTCGCATCTGTATCTTACCGTCACGACGCTTCTTCTTGCTTTGCTCCTGAAAACCGTTGGGGTAATTTCTGGTCGGTAGGGGCAGGATGGCTTATCAACCGCGAGAAATTCATGGAAAACCAGCATTGGATTAACATGTTGAAGTTTAAAATCAGTTATGGTACCCAAGGTAATGATAACCTGATGTATGAAGGCGGGCTTTATCGTAACTATTATCCCTATATGGACCAATACACATTGGCAAACAGCAATGGTGATTTTTCTACATCATTGTATTATAAAGGAAACAGAGACATCACATGGGAAACTTCGCACAGCTTCAATACTGGATTTGACTTCACATTCTGGGACGGGAAATTAAGCGGTAGTGTGGAATACTTCTCGCGCAAAACCACCGACATGCTCTATTTCAAGCCAGTGGCTTCGTCATTGGGTTATTCGCGTATGCCGGAAAACGTGGGTTCAATGGTGAACCGTGGCATTGAACTTGATTTGTACTCGACTGTAATCGATACAAAAAACATATCATGGGACATCAATCTCAACCTTACCCACTTTAAGAACAAAGTGCTGGAACTGGCTCCCGAGCTGAACGGGCAAATGATTGACGGCGCACGTATCTATCGCGAAGGGGATTCCATGTACCAGCTATACCTGCCTAGATATCTGGGTGTAAATCCGGATACCGGTGAAGCCCAATATGCGTTGGTTCAACCAGACGAGGAAGGAAATACAGTCACAACAGATTATGCCGTGGCTTCGGAGAACCGTTTCGCTACAGGCGATATCTTGCCGAAAGTATATGGCGGTTTCGGCACCAGCCTTAAAGTTTACGGGTTTGACTTCTCCATTTCATTTACCTACCAACTGGGCGGACGCATGATAGACAATACTTACGCTGATTTAATGAGTGATGAAGCAATGGGTCATGCCTTGCACGTAGACATGCTGAATGCCTGGACTCCGGAAAACAGAAACACGGATGTGCCACGCATGAACGCCAATAACGTGTATACTACTTATACATCAGACAGATGGTTGACAAGCTCAAACTACCTGAGCCTGCAAAACATCACTTTCGGTTATACTTTGCCGAAGAAGTGGACGCGCAAGTTACAGATAGAAGGAGTACGCCTCTTCTTCGTGGCAGACAACGTGGCTTTGTGGACAGCACGCAAAGGTTTTGACCCGCGGCAAGGATATGTATCTACTGATAATGTATATTCTCCAATCCGTACTATTTCCGGCGGAATATCATTGGATTTCTAACGTTTAAATAAAAGGAAAATTATGAAACTGAATAACAATTTTATAATAATAGCAGGCATTACACTGGCACTTGCGTCTTGCGACTTAGATAAGTTCCCGGAAGGCCAGTATGTGTCTGACGAGCAAAAGGAAAACATAATCGAAAGCCGTCCGAATCTGATAACGGCAGAAGCCAATGCCATGGCTGCCAGACTGAATTTCTTTGGCACGATTTCCGATGACCTTAATACATACCATAGCGACTATGGAGTTCCTGCCGTGTCTTTACAACTGGAATCTGGAGGTCAGGACATTGTGGCATCTACAAGCGGCTATAACTGGTTTAGTCGTTCTCAGAATTATGCCGACCGGGATTATGCCGATGCAAGCGGGGCTGAGTTTATTTGGAAGATTTTCTATAATCACATGAAGGCAGCCAATGATTTGTTGAAACTTATTGATGCGAATACAGAAGATGCAGATTTGCAACGCTACCGGGGGCAGGCTTTGGCAGCACGTGCATACGATTATTTAAACTTGGTACAATGTTTCCAGTTTACTTATGCAGGACATGAAAGTGCATTAGCTGTTCCTATTGTCACAGAAACAAAAACAGACGAGGAACTTCAAAATAATCCACGTGCTACAGTCGGACAAGTTTATGAACAAATCATGAACGATTTGAATCAAGCCGCAGAACTATTAGCCGGTTTTGACGCAGGCAGCAATAAAGACCAAATAGACGAAGCCGTGGTATATGGCTTGCGTGCCCGTGCCAACCTGCTTATGCAAAACTGGGCTGCCGCAGCAGAAGATGCAGACAAAGCTATTCAAGGTGGCACTCCGCAATCTTTACAGGAAGTTTCCACACCGACCTTTAATTCGGCTACTGCCAGTTCATGGTTATGGGGGATATTGATTTCACCGGATAATGAGGTGGTAACCACAGGCATCATCAATTGGCCTTCTCATCTATGCTCCTTTACTGGAAACGGTTATACGACATTAACCGGGACATTCCGTTCGGTCAGTTCGTCTCTTTATGAACAGATTCCTGATACAGACATCCGCAAGCAGTGGTTTATTTCTCCTGACACTACTTCAACGCTGGTAGATAATGAAACGGTAAACGGAACTCCTGTTATTGAATATTTTGGTTTGACTCCATACGTAAATACCAAATTCGGTGCTTACCAGAGTGTGTTTGGAAATACAACCAATTCTTCAGACTGGCCTCTGATGCGTGTAGAAGAGATGTATTTGATTAAAGCTGAAGCAGAAGCCATGTCCGGAAATCTTGGAGCAGGAAAGTCTACTTTGGAAAGTTTTGTGCAAACTTACCGTAATCCTTCATTTATAAGCCATGCCACTTCTGCAGAAGAGTTGCAGGATGAAGTTTGGCTACAGCGCAGAATGGAACTATGGGGCGAAGGTTTCGCCCTGTTCGACATTTTGCGATTGAAGAAACCTATTGTAAGAAAGGGTACAAACTATCCGGCATCTGTCCAATTCAATTTGGATCCGGAGTCGCAAATTATGATTTATCGCATTCCGCAGTGTGAAATGGAAACCAACGAAGGAATCACTGATGAAGATAACAACCCGGCAGCAGAGCGTCCTACGCTGTAAATCTTTAGTATAAATAGAAATGAAGAGGGTGTGCCCCTAACTGATTATGACATATAAATGGTACAGACTGAACATTCTGTTATAAACCAATCCATATAAACGGTGGTCATCTGCTATATCGGTGTAGTAGTCTATGGCAATCTCGTATTCGGGTGCACTCTCTTCATTATGTTTCACATATATACAATGTTTGAATGCAAGAAGCGTTACATTTGTTCCTTTAACCATAAACTGAAAAAGCGGTCATACACTTGATAGGTCCCCTGCTCTTCGGTAATTATCAGTGTTTGTCGACAGCACCGTCCAGTTTACCCGTCAGAAATTCTCTTTTAAGCCATTCGTATATATATGAAGGGCTTTGACTATATAAGTCTGTTTCTTTGTCAGAAAGTGCTCTGAACGTATCAGAAGTATAAACTATATTCAATGCGGAAGGTATGTCTAATTGAAAATCCTCAATCAAAAAACCTGTTATTTTATCAACTATGTGTGAAATCAAATAGTCTTGTTGAATTGGTCTTATCATATTCTATTCAATAAATTAATACTTCGTAAAGTTCCAAAAAAGAATTGCCTGTTCAATTGTTTGTATTCCAATTCCTTTGCCAATTCCTCCAGAGTACAGAAACCTTCTTCGTAACGGCTTAAAAGGTAAGCTACCCCGTCATCAGCTATCGGACCCATCACAATATCGTAATGATGTGAAAAGGCAGGGATACTCCTTGTTCTATTCCGGTAAATGAATTCTGCCCACTCTTTGCTTGGCTTTTCAAAAAGCAGGACGTTCAGAAACGGAGCCGAGAGATACGTTTCATCAAATTGATATTTCTGTACAATCGGACTTCCGCCAAGAATCCGTGCTTTCTTGGCTGCCATATTTTCAGCCTGCACAAGAATATCAGTCAGATAAAAGCCTTGACCAAAGTCCTTGTACGGATTGGATTTTCGAATGTCTATCTGCTGAAAATCAACATTAGTCCCATGATAAAGTATCATATCAGTTGTCCTCCGTTTTTTTTGCAGATGACAATCAAGTCATCCACGGCATCATCAATGGATTGCAAATGCTCTACGCCGTAAAAGTCATTCAGAAAATCCACGCCTTTAAACCGATATAGGTATAAAAAAGCATTCTTGACCGAAAGGCTGAAACGCTTGGCAAAAGCACGTATGCATGCATTTATATAAGGTATCTTATACTTATCATCCATAACTAAAGGTGTTTGAGTTTCACACAAAGGTAATCAAAAATTCTATTATCTCATCATTTTCAGATATATCTCGGGTAGAAAAATTTCAGACGAAACCCTGTTATACTCTATATGAACCAATCATGAGAAAGAACAAAGCATAATTATAAATTCTGTAATTCGTTTATAAACAGTCATTTATAGGCATCATCAAGTTCGGCCGGAACTTTGGTGGTTTCTTTCATCGGGCTGGAGACACAAGAGGTTAAGATCCAGCCGGTTATAAAGATTGCGCTGAAAGCAGATGAAGAGGTATTGGATGAAGTTGTTGTCGTTGCTTACGGTACCCAGAAACGTGCCTCCATTACGGGTGCGGTATCATCTGTAAGTGCAGGTCAGATTGAAAAACGACCGGTAACAAATGTGACCAGCGCATTGGAAGGTACTACTACCGGTGTGCAGGTAAACAGTACATACGGTGAACCGGGTAATGGTAGTAATAGCATCCGTATCCGCGGTTTTGGTTCTATTAATGGAACAAACGAACCCTTGATTGTAGTAGATGGTGTACCCTATGAAGGCAGCCTGAACGAAATCAATACCAATGATATTGAATCAATGTCTGTCTTGAAGGATGCTTCTTCGGCTGCTCTTTATGGTAATAAAGCCGCTAATGGTGTTATTTTGATTACGACACGTAATGGAAAAGGAAGCAAACCGAGCCTGAATCTGGATATACGCCAAGGTATGTATACCCGTGGTATTCCCGAATACGACCGTCTGGGCATCAACGACTGGATGGAAACAATGTGGAAAGGATACCAACGCTATTATATGATAGACGAAGGTATGGATGCTGCTTCAGCCGCCGCAGCCGTTAACCAGACTTTGATGAGCAATGTTATCAAATCGAATATTTTCGATAAGGGAAACACTGAACTTTTCACAGAAGATGGAAAGTTCTTAGGAAATGTTTTGCCAGGATATAATGACTTGGATTGGAATGATGCTTTGGAGCGTACAGGCTACCGCCAAGAATATAATTTGAGCGGTGCAGCTGCGGGTGAAAAATATGATTTGTTTGCATCTGGTTCTTATTTGAACGAAAAAGGATATGTTATCAGTTCTGATTTTGAACGTTTCTCCGGTCGCTTGAAAGCCAACTTTACTCCGAACAAATGGTTTAAGAGCGGTATTAATTTATCAGCAAGTTCTTCGGAAGGCAATTATGCCAATGAAGCCAACGGCACCTATTATATCAACCCATTTTATTCCGCACGTATGATGGCTCCGGTTTATCCGTATTATGCACATGATGCAGAAGGCAATGTGGTGATGGACGAGAATGGAAATCCTACCTACAACCTAGGGCAACAATATCTGTCAAACCGCCATGTAGTATATGAATTGGAAAACGACATCAACCGTATGTACACCAACACGATGCAAGGACAGATTTATGCCACGATTTCGTTCTTGAATGATTTCCAGTTTACGGCAAAGGGAAATCTGTTCAATTCGAATATGAAACAGAAAAATTACAATAACCCTGTCTGTGGTGACGGTGCAGGCAACAACGGCCGTCTGACCCAATATTACCAACGTGTAAAAGACTATACATTGTCACAAGAACTATTTTGGGCACACCATTTCAACAAGCATACGGTGGATGTGCTGTTGGCTCATGAAGCGCGCAGTTATTATGAGTCATTAGATTATACGGCAAAGGCTAATATGAAAATGACAGGTGACAACACTGAGTTGTCAAACTTCTCAGAAACTACTTATAGCGAGGGTTCTACGATTGAGTATAACACGGAAAGTTATCTGGCACGTGCCCGTTACAACTACGATGACAAGTATTATTTCGATGCTTCTTTCCGTCGGGACGGCTCTTCCCGCTTCCATCCAGACCATCGTTGGGGTAACTTCTGGTCAGTTGGCGGAAGCTGGATGATTTCAAAAGAAAAGTTCATGGAAGATGTTACTTGGGTAGATGATTTGAAATTGCGCGCTTCGTACGGCGAAGTAGGTAATGATGCCGGCGTGGATTATTATGCCTACATGGCTTTGTATAATTCGGACACCAATGCCGGATTGGGCGCTTATTATAAGAACCAGCTGATGAACGAGGACTTGAAATGGGAAACTACCACTTCGTTTGACATCGCTGTAGAAGCACGCCTGTTCGACCGGTGGAACATTTCATTCGATTATTTCGATAAACGTTCACGCGACCTGCTGTTCAATGTATATAATCCGTTGTCGGCCGGTGCTACAGACTTGTGGGGAATCGGTAGTGCTGACGCAACAGCTATGTCAAGTATGGCAAAAAACATCGGGTCGGTATCCAATAGAGGTATCGAAATCGCTACTGATGTGGATGTTATCCGTACCAAAGACTGGAACTGGAATATCGGCATGAACCTGACATGGCTGAAAAACGAGATTATCGAATTGCCTGACGGAGAAGATATCCTAAACGGTGTACAGATGTTCTCGGAAGGACATAGTATTTACGAGTTCTATATGTACCAGTATGCCGGTGTAGACCAGATGAGCGGTCGTGCTCTTTATGAAATTGACCCGACAAAAGTTGAATCGGCAAAAGCAGCTGGTTATCATGTGAATATCAACGGTACAGACTATACGTATAACACCACGTATGCTAGAAAGGACTGGAGCGGCACTGCATTGCCTACTGTTTATGGAAGCATCTCGACTTCGGTAAGTCATAAGGATTTAACTCTTTCTATCTTAGGGACTTACTCATTGGGTGGAAAGACATACGATACCACCTATGCTTCTTTGATGAGTTCAAGCGTAGCCAGTCCGAATGCACTGCATACAGATGTGTTGAATGCCTGGCAGAGTGTACCTGCTGGAATGACAGAGGATTCGCCCAATCGTGTAGATCCGAACGGAATTCCCCGTTTTGACTTGTCATCACAAGATGCTTATTCGCAAGGTTCATGTGACCGTTGGCTGCAAAATTCTTCTTATTTCATCTTGAAGAATATCAACTTGAACTATAATTTGCCTAAGAGATGGGTAACCAAACTCGGACTTGGCGGTATAAGCGTATATGGTAGTATTGAAAACGCATTTACCATTACCTCGCTGAAAGGTATGAACCCGCAGTACAGTTTCAACGGTACGATGGACAACACATTCGTCACTGCCCGCGTTTATACTTTAGGCGTAAACTTGAAATTCTAAATCAATACATAAATTAATAGAGCTTATAAATATATGAGACATTCTATCACAAAATACATGACAATGGGATTGCTGGGTGCTGCCTTGGCGTTCAGCTCCTGTAGTGACAGCTGGCTGGACACGGTGCCTACTGGTTCAGCTTCTGCTGGGGAAGTGAACGGTAATGCAGACAATATGAAGCAAGCCATCAACGGTATCTGCAAACTGATGACCATGCAGCATGCATATTATGGCCAGGGTTTTAATGGCGAAGGTACCATCATGATGATGTACGCCGAATATATGGGTGAGGATTTCTATTTCCCTGTATTTGCTCCGGGATGGGCTCCGATGATGAATGGAACGATGAATGACAGCAATACATCCATTTATGATTCGTACCCTTGGTATTATTACTATACCATAGTAGGAAACGCTAATACGATTCTTGCCAATGTAGATACCGCCGAAGGAGATGAGGCAGAGCTTCAGTTTCTGAAAGCTTCAGCATTGACATTCCGCGCATTTGCCTTTTCACAAGTAGTACAGTTCTATTGCAACAGTTGGGCGAATAGCAACAACGGTGCTACAGACGGTATAGTTTTACGTTTGGATGAATCTACAGGTGACATGCCGTTGTCTACCTTAGCTCAGACCTATGAACAGATTTACAAGGATCTTGACGAAGCCATCTCACTGTTTCAGGCATCCGGTTTAGACCGTAGCGCAGTATTTGGCAGCAGTGCCGTATGTTTTCCAAATCTGAATGTAGCTTATGGCGTATACGCTCGTGCTGCCCTGAATCGGGAGGATTATAGCAAGGCAAGTGAAATGGCCCAATTGGCCCGGAATGGTTATGCATTAATGTCGAATGCCGATTACCGAACCGGCTTCTGCAATCCGACGTCCGAATGGATTTGGGGTTCTTATAATGATGCTGCAGAAACTTTATATTACTGGAGCTATCAAGTGACAATGGCATACAATGGTTATTATGCGTCTGTTGGTTATAATATCGCGGCAAGCCGTGAGCTGATTGACGCTATCCCTGATACGGATATACGTAAAGGCTTATTCTTGCACTCCGGTACTTTCTTGGAAGAAGGCCAAAAGGTGGAAGACGTCATAGAAACAATTTATGGAAGCTTTGATATAGAGACGGATGCAGGTTTAGCTGCGGCAACCAAGGCCAATAATTATGCAGCCAGCGTTTGCACTTACACTCCGGCACAAACCATTGAACCATACGGTGCTTTGAAATTTGCCGCACTTGGTATGCCGGGTATTGGATGCATTCCATTTATCCGTTCTTCTGAAATGTTATTGATTGAGGCAGAAGCAGCTTATAAGACAGGGGATATTACAAGTGCACAAAACGATTTGATTGAATTGAATCAAACCAGTGGACGTGACCCTGAATATACTTGTACGAAAACAGGAGAAGATTTGTGGAACGAAATTATTCTGTACCGCCGTCTCGAACTTTGGGGTGAAGGTCACAGCTGGTTCGACTGCAAGCGTTGGGGACGCCCGGTTCAGCGCAAAGGCATTACCGAAGGAGGTAATTTCCATGCGTCTATTGCCGGTACTTATGGAGCAGATCCCAACTCTTCATTCTGGAAATGGGTTCTTCCGTCAAGAGAAACCGATTACAACAGTGGATTAGACATGCCAGCCGTAGAATAACGGACAAATACACGACAACAAGTAAAGCGACCCTTCTGCACGAAAACATCTGCAGGAGGGTCGTATTTTATATCATAAGGACGTATTTAAAACTTATCCCCAATCAGCCTACGATAAAATTCAAAACAGTTTCTTCTAAGCAAGACACCGCAAAGCAGCGCTACAAATAAAGCATTTAACAAGATTATCACAATGTAGAAACAAGGATGTAACACGACCACCCTATTTTTGCAATGTCAAATAAAAAAGGAAGAAAGAAATGAAAACAACTCTGATTAAAAACATCATTTTAGGCTTGGCTGCCATGACTTTCATTACAACTGCAAATGCAGAAGACAGCAACAAAGAAAACAAGACCAAAGACATGCAAGTAAAAGTACTGGTAGTTGGACTAGACAATGTGGGTTCTAACTATTTTCCAGCTCCTATGATTACAGAAGAAACCGGCATTCCTCAAGACAGCATCGGTGACACTTACAACCGTATTATTACCAATAACATCATTCAGGCAAACAAAGACAAAAAATATACGTTCGTCTCATCAGAAAATCTTCCTGATGTGAATACTCTTGTGACCGAAGTTAAAGTCAACGGAGAAAATGAAGACACCTATGCTGACTTAAGTAATGTAAACAAAGAAGAATTCAGCAAAATACTTAACGAAGCGGATGCCGACTATGTGCTTTTCCTTAATAAACATTACTTGAAATGGCAAGACACCCCCCTGCGCACCCTGTTCCACTTTGTAAGTTATTCACTTTACGACCGCAATCAGCATGAAGTGACCAAAGGGAACAACTATTTCACATGCATGAATTTGGAAAAGGGAGCCAAACTCAGCAAAGCCAGCCGTAAAAGTTCCTCCAAAATAGCTTCGGAAGTCATCAAAAGCATCAACAAAGACTAACTAGACATAAACAAACAGATTCTCTCTCTCTTTCTGACGTCGCCGCATGCTGAAAATGCCGCGACGTTTTTTGTGTATTCCCGTAAATTCTTGTTACCTTTGCCTGCAAACAAAAAAGATTCTGAATATGGCAAAATTTAAACGTATCTTGTTAAAGTTAAGCGGCGAAAGCCTGATGGGAGAAAAGAAATACGGCATAGACGAGAAACGCCTGGGAGAATATGCCTTGCAGATTAAGGAAATACACGACATGGGCGTGCAGATAGGCATCGTTATCGGCGGAGGGAACATTTTCCGCGGGCTGAGCGGTGCCGGAAAGGGATTCGACCGCGTGAAAGGCGACCAGATGGGGATGCTCGCCACGGTAATCAACAGCTTGGGGCTAAGCTCGGCATTGACGGCAAACGGGGTGAAGGCACGGGTGCTGACGGCTATCCGCATGGAGCCGATAGGCGAGTTTTACACCAAATGGAAAGCCATCGAAGCCATGGAGAACGGTGAAGTGGCCATCATGTCCGCCGGCACGGGAAACCCGTTCTTTACCACCGACACGGGTTCATCGCTGAGAGGCATCGAAATAGAAGCCGACGTGATGCTGAAAGGCACGCGCGTAGACGGCATCTATACCGCCGACCCCGAAAAAGACCCGACCGCCAAGAAGTTTGACGATATCACGTACGACGAAGTGCTGGCACGCGGGCTGAAGGTGATGGACCTCACCGCCACCTGTATGTGCAAGGAAAACAACCTGCCCATCATCGTCTTCGACATGGATACCGTGGGCAACCTGAAGAAGGTCATTGCCGGTGAAAATATCGGCACGCTGGTACATAATTAATAATTAATAATTAACAATTAATAATGCCAATCAGGGGTTAAAAGGGAGTTAGATGCCAATGCCTTTTGCACAGCTTCTGTAAAGACGATGTGCACATCGTCTCTACTACGTGGCATATACAAAATGCACAAATAAATACCGCGTGAAGTATAACTCCTGAACGAAGTGATAACTCCTGTGAAACATAACTACGTTTAACTCCTGATTCGCGTTAATTATTAATTATTAATTGTTAATTATTAATTGAATTGTTGTCCCGTTCTTCATCAGCGGTATTTCCTTCAGGCGGCCGAGGGGAATCCCTCGAGCCTGCGCAATGATGTTCCGGTTTATCTGCCCGTGGGCAACCACCAGCACCGACTTGCCCTCGCAATGCTGCTTCAGATAGTCGATGCACTTGCCTGCGCGTGCGTAAAGCATTGCGGGGGTTTCGGCGTCTTTCGGGAAACAGGAACGGTCGACGCTGTTTATCGACCTCCCCGTCCAGCTCCCCCAGTCCACTTCGCGGAACAGGGCATTCTTTTCCCAGGGCAAATCCCGGCTGCCTACCGCAAGGCGAACCGTATCCGCCACCCGTTGCAGGTCGCTGCTGACAATGGCATCCAACGGAATGTTTTCCAAGGCCTTTCCCAAGGCTATAGCCTGCCGCTTCCCTTCTTCGGTGAGATGTCCGGGCAAATGCCCTTGGAATATTCGGCTCAGGTTTTCTTCTGTCTGCCCGTGGCGGGCGAGGTATATAGTCAACATCTTATTAAATGAAGAATTAAGAATTTGAATATCCGCAAACATCCCATGTAGGGGCGTATCGCATACGCCCGAATGCGTCCACTTATCCACGCGGATGCCTTCAGGGCGTATGCGATACGCCCCTACAGTCAATTAGGTAAAATGCGGATATTCATTATTAAGAATGAGGAATGAAGAATCTTTTTTGAATGAAGAATGCTGTTTCTTCATTCTTAATTCTTCATTCTTCATTTAAATCAGTCTTCCATCAGTTTCCGGTAACGCACGCGCTTCGGCTCTACATTGCCCATGCGCTTCATCTTGTTTTCCTCGTATTCGGTGTACGAGCCTTCGAAGAAGAACACCTCGCTGTTTCCTTCAAACGCCAGGATGTGGGTGCAGATACGGTCGAGGAACCAGCGGTCGTGGCTGATTACTACGGCACATCCGGCAAAGTCTTCCAAACCTTCTTCCAGCGCACGCAGGGTGTTGACGTCGATGTCGTTGGTAGGCTCGTCCAGGAGCAATACGTTGCCTTCTTCCTTCAGCGCCATGGCGAGGTGCAGGCGGTTGCGCTCGCCTCCCGAAAGCATGCCGCAGAGCTTTTCCTGGTCGGCGCCCGAGAAATTGAACCGGCTCAGGTAGGCACGGGCGTTCACGTCGCGGTTGCCCATGCGGAGCAAGTCGTTGCCTCCGCTGATAACCTGGTATACGGTCTTGTTCGGGTCGATGTCTTTGTGCTGCTGGTCCACGTAGGCAACCTTTACGGTTTCGCCCACTTCGAAGTCGCCTTTGTCGGGCTTCTCAATGCCCATAATCAGGCGGAACAGGGTGGTTTTTCCGGCACCGTTGGGACCGATGACGCCCACAATGCCGTTGGGGGGAAGCATGAAGTTGAGGTCGTCGAAGAGCAGCTTGTCGCCGTAAGCTTTTGCCACGTGTTTCGCCTCGATTACCTTATTTCCCAGACGGGGACCGTTCGGGATGAAGATTTCGAGCTTTTCTTCTTTCTCCTTCACGTCTTCGTTCAATAACTTGTCGTACGAGTTGAGACGTGCCTTGCCTTTCGCCTGACGTGCCTTGGGCGCCATGCGCACCCATTCCAACTCGCGTTCCAGGGTCTTGCGGCGCTTGCTTGCCACTTTCTCTTCCATCTCCATGCGCTTGGTCTTCTGCTCCAGCCAGCTGGAATAGTTTCCTTTCCAGGGGATGCCTTCGCCACGGTCCAGCTCCAGAATCCAGCCTGCCACGTGGTCGAGAAAATAGCGGTCGTGCGTCACGGCAATCACCGTTCCTTCGTATTGCTGGAGGTGTTGTTCCAGCCAGTCGATGCTTTCGGCATCCAGGTGGTTGGTAGGTTCGTCCAGCAAGAGGATGTCAGGCTTCTGGAGCAGCAGACGGCACAGCGCCACCCGGCGGCGTTCGCCTCCCGAAAGGTTCTTCACCGGCTGGTCTTCGGGCGGGCAGCGCAAGGCGTCCATCGCGCGCTCCAGCTTGGAGTCGAGGTTCCACGCGTCGGTAGAGTCGATGATGTCCTGCAGTTCCGCCTGACGGGCAAAGAGGGCATCCATTTTCTCGGGGTCCTCGTAATACTCGGGCAAGCCGAACTTCTGGTTGATTTCCTCGTATTCGGCAAGCGCGTCTACGGTTGCCTGCACGCCTTCCATCACGACTTCCTTCACCGTTTTCGTATCGTCCAAATAAGGTTCCTGCGCCAGATAGCCTACCGAGTAGCCCGGCGAGAACACCACTTCGCCCTGATAATTCTTGTCCAGTCCGGCGATAATCTTCAGCAACGTAGACTTACCGGCTCCGTTCAAACCGATGATGCCGATTTTCGCTCCATAGAAAAAGGATAGGTAGATGTCTTTCAATACCTGTTTGTTGTTCTGGAATGACTTGCTCACTCCGACCATCGAAAAGATAATTTTTTTATCGTCTGCCATATTCTTTATAGTTTTAATGTTTCTGATAATGTCTCTTGAAATAACGGTACGTGAATGCCTGATACAGCAAAAGCCCTGCCACGGCTATCAGTATTTCCGCCCCAAACAAGCCTTTGCCCTGGCTTTGCAGATACACGCCCAAGAAGATGCCGCACGCCCACGCCAATTCCCACGACAAGCGGTATGTGTGATAACCCGTCCCGCGCTCGCAATGCAAGGGGAGCAAAATCATCATCTGGAGGAACTGGCCGATGGAAAATCCCGTGCCTAAGCCTATCAGGCATCCGCCTATATAGAGGGGGTAAACGCCCTCAGGATGATGCAATGCCATCAGTCCGGCAATCATCAGCAATTGCCCCGCCCCGACTTGAATCCGCCCGTCGACCTGCCGCCTTACGCTCTCCCTCACCAACAGATAGAGCAGGAAGCCAAGCCCTGTGCAAAGATAAAAGGAAAAATCGGAAACCGAAACAAAAAGCATGCCTATCACCAACGGAACCGCCATCATATTGATGCCCGGAGGGACCGCACGGAAAAGCAAGAAACGGTCGGACGAGCACAGGGGCAAATCCAAAGGGGCGCGGAAACTGATTTTCACATACCCGATTAGCACCATAGCCACCGCCAGCAAGCACGCCGAGGCACTTACCAGCTGCGTGAAAGCCACATGCTGCATCCCCGCCAAGCCAATCACAACGCCCGCCAACATGCCCGCGATGCCCGACCATGTAAAAGCCCGGTTCGCTCCGTCCCGCTGATGGCTGGGAGCCACATCTATCGCCAATGTGCTTCCGGTAGCCATCAAAGCGATTCCGAACGCACTCCCCTGCAAGACGCGCAAAGCGACAATCTGCCATGTTGCCGAGGTCCACGGATAAGCCAGCGTCGCCAGGCCTAACACAATCATGCTCCGTATGCATACCTGTTTCCGGCTGAATGTATCGACCAGATAACTGTTGAACACTCCCGGAATGAACAGGGACAAGCCGAACACTACCGCCATGCACGCCGCTTCCACTCCTGTATATCCCCAGACATCCGTCATCCACCGGTGCAGGACAGGAAACTGCATGTATACGGCGGCATGAAAAAACACATTTGCCGCTGCAAGCAAAGTAAAGTTTTTATTCCACAGCATATACCTTTATTATAATTGACAAATGACAATTGACAATTCTTTCACATCGCCGCAGGGCAATTGTCAATTGTCCATTGTTTAATATTGTTCCGACTCGTTCGGGAAACCGCCCGACTTCACATCCGTCACATATTGTCCGATGGCATCGGTCATCACCGCATTCAGGTCGGCATACCGGCGCAGGAACTTCGGGCTGAAGCCTTTGGTCATGCCCAACATATCAGCCACCACCAGCACCTGTCCGTCTGTAGCTCCTCCGGCACCTATGCCGATGACGGGGATATGCAAGGATTCGGTCACCTGCTGTGCCAATACAGCCGGAATCTTTTCCAATACCAGTCCGAAGCAGCCGGCTTCTTCCAGCAATTTCGCGTCGCGCAACAGCTTATCGGCTTCGGCATCGCCCTTGGCACGCACACCATACGTACCATACTTGTTGATGGATTGCGGCATCAGGCCCAGATGACCCATCACCGGGACACCCGCCCCGATTATCTTGCGGATAGCCTCTATCACTTCTTCTCCGCCTTCCAGCTTCAGCGCATCGGCACCCGTCTCCTTCATCATCCGCATGGCGTTGCGCACCCCGTCGAACGGGTCTGCCTGATACGAGCCGAACGGCATATCCACCACCACCAGCGCACGCTTCACGCCCCGGACGACCGAACGGGCATGGTAAATCATCTGGTCGACCGTAATGGGCAACGTCGTCACATTGCCTGCCATTACGTTCGATGCCGAGTCGCCAACCAATATCGCATCCACCCCGGCTTCGTCCACGATGCGTGCCGTGGTATAGTCGTACGAAGTCAGCATTGAAATTTTCTCACCTCTTTCTTTCATTTCCATCAAGCGGTGGGTGGTCACCTTCCGAGTGTCACTAACTAAATATCCAGCCATAATCTTTCTCCTTTCTATAATAACAAAATCGGTTCGTGAAAAACAGGATGGAACGCAGAGGCGCAAAAGCGCAAAGTTTTTATTTTTGAGAGAGCAAAGCGCACAGAGATTGGCATTTTGCCTTCTCTGACATATTCCTCTGCGTCCTTGCGTCTCTGCGTTCGATAATACAAAAATCCGGGCAAAAGTAAATCATTTCAACGAGTTAAGCAAGCTTTTCATCTTTTCGTAGCTGAACGAGGTGAAATCGGGGATAACCACCCGGCATTTATCACGGATTGCCTCGGCGGGATTCGTCGTGCTCAGCCCTACCACCGCCATTCCGGCGGCATTTCCCGCTTCCAGCCCATGAAACGAGTCTTCGAACACCACACAGTTCTCCGGTACCGTCCCCAGCACCTGCGCCCCCAGCAGGAAGCAGTCGGGGGCTGGTTTCGAGCGGGTGAACATCTCCGCCGTCAGGATTCGCCCGACCAGTTCCTTAAGTTCCGGATGCACGGCATACACGCTCCGCATCTTCTGTCCGTTCGAGCTGGTCACAATCGCCGTCTTCACTCCCTGCTCACGCAGCTCACGCATGAAACCAGTCACTCCCGGCACGTATTCATACTTCATCTCTGCCTCATAACGGTTCAAATCCTCCGTAATTTCCGCCTGCTCTTTCTCCATCCCGGCAAAATAACGGCTGAAAATCTGGCTCAAGGTCTGCCCCTTGATTATCTTGCCGAAAGCCTCGTACTCCGGATGATACTTCTTCCCCACCGCATCCCAGAAGACGGTATATTGCGGCTCGGTGTCCATCACCACCCCGTCGAAATCGAAAAGAGCGGCTATACATTTGGTTTTATCCATATCCAGTTTTACATTTAGTTTGATTTAACAGCACAAATTTCCGAAATATTCGTCCATCTTCCTAACTTTGCACCGCAATTTTAACGAAAGAATACACAAAATGAACGCAAACAATCCGCACGTGCTGGGAGAAGCACCTATAGGGAAACTGCTGTGGCAATACTCCATCCCCGCCATCATCGGCATGACACTGACCTCATTGTACAACATCATCGACAGTATTTTCATCGGTCACGGCGTGGGTGCCCTTGCCATCACCGCCCTTGCCATCAACTTCCCGCTGATGAACCTGCTGATAGCCTTCAGCACACTGGTAGGCGTGGGAGGCGCCACGCTCTCATCCATCCGTCTGGGGCAAAAAGACGTGCAGGGAGCCGAAGACATCCTGGGCAATGTCACCATCCTATGCGTGGTCAATGCCGTCGTGTTCGGAAGCATCTCGCTCATCTTCCTCGACCCCATCCTGTACTTCTTCGGCGCCACCGAAGCCACCATCGGCTACGCACGCCAGTTTATGCAAGTCATCCTGATAGGCACGCCCGTATCGTACGTGATGATCGGACTGAACAACATCATGCGCGCCACGGGCTATCCGCGGAAAGCGATGCTCTCGTCGATGCTCACCGTAGGGTGTAACGTCGTCTTCGCGCCGCTCTTCATCTTCTGGCTCGAATGGGGGATGCGGGGTGCCGCACTGGCGACCATCCTCTCGCAGTTCGTCGGCATGATATGGGTGCTTCACCACTTCTGCAGCCGGTCCAGCTACATCCGGTTCCAGAAACGGCGCCTGCGGCTGAAGAAAAAAATCATCCTCAACGTGTTCAGCATCGGCATGTCGCCCTTCGTAATGAACGTGTGCGCCTGCTGCATCACCATCTTCATCAACAGCAGCCTGCTGAAATACGGAGGCGACCTCTCCATCGGCGCATTCGGCATCCTGAACCGCATCCAGATGCTCTTTGTGATGATTGTAATGGGTATCACGATGGGGATGCAGCCCATCACCGGATACAATTACGGGGCAGGACATTACCAGCGCGTGCGGCAGACACTAAGGCTGGGAATGACCGCCGCCGTTATCATCACCACCTGCGGCTTTGCCATCGGCGAACTGTTTCCGCGTGTGTTCGTAGGAATGTTCACCACCAATGACGAGCTGACCCGCCAAGCCACCGTAGCGGTACGCTTCGGAGTAGCCGCCTTTGCCGTGGTGGGTGCGCAGATTGTCATCACCCAGTTCTTCCAGTCTATCGGGAAAGCCAAAATCTCCATCTTCCTCTCCCTCTCGCGCCAGCTGCTGTTCCTTCTTCCGGGACTTGCCCTGCTGCCCCTTGCCTACGGATTGGACGGCGTATGGCTCAGCATGCCCGTGTCCGACTTTCTTGCCTTCATCGTGGCGGTACTGATGCTCGGACACCATTACCGCACGAAAATGAGCGTAGGCAACTGAACCGAGGCATCCGAAGTGCTCCCAACGATTTTGGGAAACGCAGATTAACGCGGATTAGAAGCTGTTTTGAATTTATCGTGCGATGATTTGGGATGAGTTTTTGAGGCATTTTTGCTTCTGTGATGAGGAAGATAGCGGGCTATCTGACGAAGAACAGGAGCGGAAAGGACCAAAAAATCGCCCAAAGCACACACGAAAACGGATACATCAAGCCAAGAAAAACTTTTTGGAGAAATTCAAAACAGCTTCTTATTTTGATTTACTATTTTTCGATTTACGAGGTACGATTTAATGCTCAAATAGTAGATAGTAAATTGTCAAATCGTAAATTAAAATAATCTGCGTTTCAAAAAACACTGTGGTGAAATCCGCCTGTCAACTGAACAACAACATCAGATTAAGCACCGAAACCACCGCGGCGATGGTGTAGAGCACGAAGGTGCTCCAGCGCGAATTGGCGTACTCGCCCATCACACGCCGCGACGAGGTAAGCCCCACCTGCAGGAAGACGGTGAACGGAAGCTGCACGCTCAGCACCATCTGCGAAATAATCAGTCCCTGAAACGGGTCATTGATGAAAAAGATGACCAGCAACGCCACGCCTAATGAGAGGAGCACACCCACGCGCGAATGAATATCCTTGATGTGATACGGCTCGCCGAACATCCCGGCAAAGATAGAGCCTGCCGCCATCCCGCTTGTCACCGTCGACGAAAGCCCCGCCATCAGCAATGCCAAAGCAAAAATCGTACCCGCCTGATTGCCCAGCAAAGGGTCGAGCAACGATTTTGCCTGCTGCAACTCTTCCACCTGTACGCCCTGGGCAAAAAAGGTGGACGCCGCCAGCAGAATCATCGCACTGTTGATAGCCCAGCCCACGCCCATCGAAAAGAGTGTATCGTAAAACTCGTACTTCAGCAGCCGCCGGATGGAGCGGTCATCTCCTTTATTATATTCGCGGCTCTGCACCACCTCCGAATGGAGGAAAAGATTATGAGGCATCACCACCGCTCCCAGCACGCTCATGATGATAAGCAGGCTGCCCTGAGGGATGCTGGGCACCACCCACGAACGGGCGGCAAGAGGCCAGTCGATGTCCACCAGAAACAACTCGTAGAGGAAAGAAAGCCCGATGACCGACACAAAACCGATAATGCCACGCTCGATGCGCCGGTACGAATTAGTGAAAAGCAACACCACCACCAGCACCGTAGTGATCAACGCGCCCCATACAATGGGCATCCCCACCAGCATCTGCAGGGCTATCGCTCCGCCCAATATCTCGGCAAGCGAGGTAGAGATAGAGGCAAGCACCGCACTGCCCAATATGGGGCGGGCAATCCAGCGGGGCGCATAACGGTGTGCCGCCTCGCTCAGGCACAAGCCAGTCACGATGCCGAGGTGTGCCACGTTGTGCTGCAACACTATCAGCATCACCGTAGACAGGGTAACTACCCACAACAGGGTATATCCGAAATCAGAACCCGCAGCAAAGTTCGAAGCCCAGTTTCCCGGATCGATAAATCCTACGGTCACCAGCAGTCCGGGACCGATATACTTGAAGAAATCCAACCCGCCCAAATAGCGCTGGTGGTCTTTTCGTTTCAGTTCATTCAGTAGTTTTTTCAGCATAATAAAAAAGCATTTATAAGTTGACTAGTTGACTAGGTACCAGGTGACTAGGTTATAGATAGTTTTGCTTGCGTCAACAAGACTATTCAGAACCTAGTACCTAGTCAACTGGTACCTAGTCACCTAATCCCTGAAATCCAGCGTCAATTGCCTCTCGTCCTCTTTCCGCTTCGGCTTGGGAAGCAAGAGCCTGCGCACGCCCGCCGGTCCCAACTCGTGGATGGTCTTGTCAGGAAGCTCACGGCACGTAATGAAAAAACGCGCTTTCTTCATCACCGCCCCCATCTGTTTCAACTCGTAGAAGCCGATGCGCGAAAAACGGCGCGACATCACAATCATCTTTGCCGACTTCACCCCGATGCCCGGCACACGGAGCAACATCTCGTAGTCGGCACTCTGGATATCGACCGGGAACAATTCGGGATGCTTCAACGCCCACGCCAGTTTCGGGTCAATCTCCATATCCAGGTGGGGCGAAGCGTCGTCCACCAGTTCGTCTACCCTGAATTGGTAATACCGCAAGAGCCAGTCTGCCTGATACAAGCGGTTCTCGCGCACCAGCGGAGGCTGTTTCAGCAAGGGCAGGCGTTTGTCGTACGTGTTCACCGCCACATAACCCGAATAGTAAACCCGCTTCATCGTGGGCTGGCGGTAGAGCGCCGACGATACGCTGAGGATATCCTTGTCGGTCTCGTCGGTGGCACCTACAATCATCTGCGTGCTCTGTCCTGCCGGCACAAAACGCGGGGCATGGCGGTGCAGCTTGCGCTCTTCCGCACTTTCCAGCACGCCCTGCTGAATGTACTTCATCGGCAAGTACACGCTACGATGGTCTTTCTCCGGAGCCAGCAGCTTCAGATTCCGCTCGGTAGGGATTTCCAGGTTCACGCTCATACGGTCGGCATACAGCCCCGCCTCGTGCACCAGCTCCTGACTGGCACCGGGAATACTCTTCAAGTGGATATAGCCGTTGAAACGGTGCTTCACCCGCAGGTCTTTCGCCACCCGCACCAGCCGCTCCATCGTATAATCGGGATTGCGCACCACGCCTGAGCTAAGAAACAACCCCTCGATATAATTGCGACGGTAAAACTCCATGGTCAATTCCACCAGTTCCGTCACCGAGAGCGTGGCACGCGGGATGTCGTTGCTCACCCGGTTGATGCAATAGGCACAATCGTAGATGCAATAGTTGGTCAGCATAATCTTCAGCAGGGAGATGCACCTCCCGTCCTCGGCAAAGCTATGGCAGATACCCACACCGCCCACGGTATTGCCCACACCGCCCTTCGTATTGCGACGCACCGTCCCGCTCGACGCGCACGACACGTCATACTTAGCCGACTCGGCAAGCACCTTCAGTTTATGCAACACCTGTTCGTTCATCTCTTCCTTTATTTAGAATCATTTCAAATTCAAAGATAACAAGAGTTTCCCAGTTATGCAAACTTTTGCCAAGTTACTGTTCTTTATCCTGCTTTTTATCCTACAACACTGTCCACGTCCACATAATAGTCTGAAGGATTGTTCCTATCCATGTAGACACGCACTTTCTTCTTGGGATTGATTTCATAACTTTCATACCAAAACGAAGCGCTGCGAAATAAATGTATATGGCACTACCCCAAAAGATAAATTTCACTCATCTTGATCATTATTCGGAAGTCCTCTGCGATGAAACACAACATCAGAGTCGTGTTCATTATCCTGAATCAAGAGGGCACAAGATTTATTTCCCTACCGACCTTGACATATCAGCTAAAAACATCATCGCCGATATGTTGATTTTTTAACGGACTATTGTAAAAACATTTGGCAAATAAATCAGTATCACAATATATAATCTGTGGTAAAAAAACAATCACAAAACACAGACAACCTGTTCAGGCAAATAGCCGCTCCGTATACGCCACTCCTGCGGATAAAGGTTATTTGCCCGATTGCCTATATTCTTGACTAATCCCAAAACCATTCCTTTATACCTTATTAATATATAGCCCTTAGGCATATCCGAAGGCAAAACTACCGATTCTTTCCGCAAATAAGCGATTGCCTGTTCATAGTTTACTTCTACAGAAGAAAATACGTCTTCACGACAAACAGACATTGCCAAAGAATGAGACGGTATCAAATCTTTTCCCTTGACTTCTGCCACCTGAATACCTCCATAAACCACATGCATTGTATCACGAAGCCGTTCATATATTTCCTGATAAGCCACCGGGAAAGCTGTTATTTTATTTTGACCGGCCACAAACGAATAGTCATCCGCCTGTTTCACCCATGCCTTGGCCTCTTTAGGTACAACCGACGGCTTACTTTTACCTCCCTTGCCCCGTCTTTCTCTATAAAGCTTGCCGCATGGGGCTGCATCCGTTTCTCCCGACTTGCGCAAGACCGCCATAAACAATCCCTCGCCTTCGGTGTGGTGAGGCAGGAAACGATAGACAGGGAAATCTTTTCCAGCCAAATTGCCGGAAATGTTCCATCCGGGCTGCACTTCTACCGGAAGGACTTCCGCCCCCAGTTCCTCGGCGATCCATGCCACATTGTCCTCGTTTTCCTCACGATTGTACGTACACGTGCTGTACACCAACAACCCGCCGGGCTTCAGGCAATGCCAGATATCACGCACAATGCGGCGCTGGCGTTGCCAACATAGCGTCACATTCTCCACACTCCACTCTTCTACCGCCACGGGGTCTTTCCGGAACATGCCTTCGCCCGAACAGGGCACATCGGTCAAGATAACGTCGAACAACTCGCCCAACGGCACAAAATCCGCCGGATCATTATTCAAGACCACCGTACCGGGATGCCCCCACTTCGTCACATTTTCCGCCAGCACCTGCACCCGGTTGCGCATCACTTCATTCGCCACCAGCAGGCTTCCTTCGGGCAAGACCGAACGTGCCAGCGTAGACTTTCCTCCCGGAGCGGCGCAAAGGTCGAGCATCACCACCGGCTCGTGTACATATTGCGTCAAGACCTGCTCGAGAAACATCGAGGAAGCTTCTTGCACGTAATAGCATCCGGCATGAAACAAAGGGTCGAACGTGAATGTAGGACGGGAAGCCAAGTAATAACCCGACCCGCACCACGGCACCTGATGCCCGCCGGCAGGCACGGCATCCATCTTCAAACGGTTCATACGAATACTGACCGGAGGTTCCTTGGCAAGCGCTTCACGAAAAGCGGCAAACTGCCCTTCGCCCAGCAAGCCGCCCGTCCGGGTTATAAAATCGACAGGAAGATTCATAAGCATCTATTCTAATAATGAACGGCAAATTTAAACAAAAATCGCGAGATTATCCTCAATACAAGAGAGGATTCAAGCATGCGTTTTGACGAACATAAGTGAGTCGGCCGTTTCACATAAGTAACTCACGCGTTTCACCTAAGTGAGTCAGCCCTCTCACTTATGTTCGTTTGCGAGAGCTTTTGGGCAATCTTTGAAAAAGAATGTTTGCGCATTCGGCCGAATCTGATTACCTTTGCCCAAATTTCAAGCAAACACGACAAGAATGAAACAATACTTAGACCTACTCAGACGCATCCGCACCGAAGGCGTGCAAAAGCATGACCGTACGGGAACGGGCACCATCAGCATATTCGGACACCAAATGCGCTTCAACCTTGCGGACGGATTCCCGCTGGTGACTACCAAGAAACTGCATCTCAAGTCCATCATCCACGAACTGCTTTGGATGTTGAGCGGAGACACCAACGTGCATTACCTGCAAGAAAACGGCGTGCGCATCTGGAACGAATGGGCGGACGCGGACGGAAACTTAGGACACATCTACGGATACCAGTGGCGCTCATGGCCCGATTACGAAGGAGGGGTCATCGACCAGATAGCGGAAGCCGTAGAGACCATCAGACACAATCCCGACTCGCGGAGGATTATCGTCAACGCATGGAACGTGGCGGACCTGAAAAACATGAACCTGCCGCCTTGCCACATGTTCTTCCAATTTTACGTGGCGGACGGAAAGCTGAGCCTGCAAATGTACCAGCGCAGTGCCGATTGTTTCCTGGGCGTACCGTTCAACATCGCCTCGTATGCCCTCCTGCTCCAAATGATGGCGCAAGTGACGGGACTGGAAGCAGGCGAGTTCATCCATACGTTAGGCGACGCGCACATCTACCTGAACCACTTGGAACAAGTAGACCTGCAACTGACCCGTGAGCCTCGCCCGCTCCCGAAAATGAGATTGAACCCGGACGTAAAGGACATCTTCGGCTTCAAATATGAAGACTTCGAACTGACCGATTACAATCCGTGGCCGCATATCGCAGGAAAAGTATCTGTATAATAGAACTCACCATGATTACCATCATCGCCGCTATCAACAAAAACCGGGGACTCGGTTTCGAGAACAAATTGCTTTATTGGTTGCCCAATGACCTGAAACGCTTCAAGGCATTGACCACGGGACACACCATCATTATGGGACGAAAGACTTTCGAATCGTTTCCGAAAGGGGCATTGCCCAACCGGAGAAACATCGTACTAAGCAAAGGTGACCACAACTTTCCGGGTGCCGAATGCTTTCACTCGCTGGAAGAAGCCCTGATGCATTGCGGCAAAGAAGAAGACATATATATTATAGGTGGAGCCGGCTTGTATGCCGAAGCCCTGGCCATCGCCGACCGGCTTTGCCTGACCGAAATAGAAGATGACAAGAAAGAAGCGGACGTATTCTTTCCGGAAATCGACACGACCCACTGGAAAGTGGTGAACCGGGAAACGCATTCCGTTGACGAAAAGCATGCCTACGCATACAGTTTCGTAGATTATGAGAGAGGTTAACTAGGTCCATCCGCTGTAAGATTAATAATCTTCAGGCTGCAAGATTATTAATCTTACACCAGACGAAGTTATCCGGTCTTTCCCGATGGCACATTCTTTTTGGGAATTCCATTTTTCGATTTCAACACTGCGCTTAATCTGCACTTCGGCTCTCTTGCCATTGACCGTGATGCGCATACAGATGGGAGCTTCCCCGTTTTTGAGGAGCTTTGATTTCTTCAGAAAGAAGAGTACCGTAAAATAGTTTCTTTGCATTGCCATACCTGCATATTTTTTAGGGTGTAAAAATACTGTTTTATCAGGTAGTTGCAAGTTTGCAAAATGCAGAAAATCAGAGAAGTATGACACAAATAGGTGGACTTTGTTCCGGTGGAAATCAAGTCCACCTATTTCACCTGTTTTTATTGCCCCATTTTGCCCCGAAATGCAGGTGGGAGATAAAAGAAAAACCGCTGACAATGATTGATTATCAGCGGTTTTCGTTGTTTTACCATTTGATTAAGTGATCCGCTTGGGGCTCGAACCCAAGACCCCAACATTAAAAGTGTTGTGCTCTACCTGCTGAGCTAGCGAATCAAACCTGTTTGCCATCATTCCTGATTGCGTGTGCAAAGGTATAACTTTTTTCCGAATCTGCAAAGGATTCTTCAAAAAAAGTACAAATATATTGCCTTTTTGGCTAAATATTCCTCAATAAAATGCCTGACAAATTGATTAGTTTTCGATTTTTCCCTACATTTGGCAAGATATTTGTAACGTTTCTGACGAAACCATATGATTTAAAGAATATAACACTTATGATGTACTGGATTTTATTTATTGCCATTTCCCTTATCAGTTATTGGGTACAGGCTAACTTGAAACGAAAGTTCGACAAGTATTCACACATTGCGCTAACCAATGGAATGACAGGCAAAGAGGTTGCTGAAAAAATGCTACGCGACAATGGCATCTACGATGTCCGGGTTACCAGCACACCGGGTATGCTCACCGACCATTACAATCCTGCCAACAAAACCGTCAATCTCAGCGAAGGGGTCTATAACACGTGCAGTGTAGCCGCAGCAGCCGTAGCCGCACACGAATGCGGACACGCCGTACAACACGCACGGGCCTACGCTCCGCTTCAGATGCGTTCGGCGCTAGTACCCGTGGTGCAGTTCTCTTCTTCCATCGTGCAATGGGTGTTATTGGCAGGAATGTTCCTCATCAATACGTTCCCCCAACTGATGCTTATCGGCATCTGCCTTTTTGCGATGACCACGTTGTTCAGCTTTATCACCTTGCCGGTAGAAATCGATGCAAGCCGACGTGCCCTGGTATGGCTGAAAGGGGCAGGCATCACCAATGCCTATAACCAGACTCAGGCTTTCGATGCCTTGAAATCGGCGGCATATACCTACGTAGTGGCTGCATTGGGGTCGCTTGCCACATTGATTTACTACGTGTCGATTTTCACCAACCGCCGCTAGTAAAGATATTTTGCGAGTTCCTATTTTGCCTTTTACAAATTACGGCTGCTTATGGCTACAAAATGGTAATCAGTAAATGGTAAATGATAAAGGTTTTTTCCGTAATTTTGCGACCACAAACTTTTAAAACCGATTTATTATGGCAACAAAACCAGGCATTCCGAAAGGAACCAGAGACTTTTCGCCCGTGGAAATGGCGAAACGTAATTATATATTCGATACCATCCGCAAGGTATTCCACCTCTATGGGTTCCAACAGATAGAAACCCCCTCTATGGAAAACCTTTCTACGCTGATGGGCAAATATGGCGAAGAAGGAGACAAACTGCTCTTCAAGATACAAAACTCGGGAGACTACTTTTCGGGACTTACCGATGAGGAGCTGCTCTCACGCAACGCGGCCAAGCTGGCAAGCAAATTTTGCGAAAAAGGATTACGCTATGACCTTACCGTTCCTTTTGCCCGCTACGTGGTAATGCACCGCGAAGAACTGACATTCCCTTTCAAACGCTTCCAAATTCAGCCCGTATGGCGTGCCGACCGACCGCAGAAGGGACGTTACCGGGAATTTTACCAATGTGACGCTGATGTAGTGGGAAGCAACTCACTCCTGAACGAGGTAGAACTGGTGCAGATGATTGATACCGTATTCACCCAATTCGGTATCCGTGTCGCCATCAAGATAAACAACCGCAAAATCCTGAGCGGTATAGCCGAAATCATCGGCGAAGCGGACAAGATAGTAGACATCACCGTAGCCATCGACAAGCTGGACAAAATCGGACTAGACAATGTCAATGCCGAACTTGCCTCAAAAGGTATCCCACAAGAAGCCATCGACAAGCTTCAGCCCATTATCCAGCTGAGCGGAACAAACGAAGAAAAGCTCGACACCCTGAAACAGGTGCTCGCCGCCAGCCAGACAGGAATGAAAGGCATCGAAGAAAGCGAGTTTATCCTGAAGACACTTGCCGGACTGAATATCCGTTCGGAAGTGGAACTTGACCTCACTCTGGCACGCGGCCTGAACTATTATACGGGTGCCATCTTCGAAGTGAAAGCCCTTGACGTACAGATAGGAAGCATCAGCGGAGGCGGACGATATGACAACTTGACAGGTGTATTCGGCATGGAAGGTGTATCGGGCGTAGGCATCTCATTCGGTGCCGACCGTATTTATGACGTTCTGAACCAGCTCGACCTGTATCCGAAAGATGCATCGGCTGGCACACAAGTGTTGTTTGTTAATTTCGGTGAAGCAGAAACTGCTTATGTACTTCCGATTCTCGCGAAAGTGCGTGCGGCAGGCATCTCTGCCGAGATTTATCCCGACAGTGCCAAGATGAAGAAACAGATGAGCTACGCCAATGCCAAAGCGGTCCCTTTCGTAGCCATCGTGGGTGAAAACGAAATGCAGGAAGGCAAAGTGACACTTAAGAATATGGCGACCGGAGAGCAGGCTTTGATCACTCCGGACGAGTTGATTGCCTCTTTCTGATAAAGTTGACAAGGTAACAAGTTGACGAGTTGACAAGGTTTTAGAAAATACCAGTAGATAAAAAGGAGTCAGAAGGAGTTAAATGCCAATAGCACAAAAGTATTGGCTTCCAACTCCCTTTAACTCCTTGCCGGCTAAATGCGGACATTCATTTCACATCATCCGGTTGATGCCAGCACGACTATTTAAAGCCTTGTAGCCCAGTCATCTCGTTACCTCATCGCTTGAAACTTTCAATTGCTTTTTCGGTGTAATCCCCAACTCTTTCAGCATCTCCGCCTGGCGGATGACGTTGCCTTTTCCTTCCGAAAGTTGTCCCAATGCCGTGTCGTATGCCGAAGAAGCCGCTTTCAGCGTATCCCCTATCCGTTCGAAAGTCTCGGTAAACCCTACCAGCTTCTCATAAAGTGCAGTGCCACGACGCACAATTTCCTGAATGTTCTTCTCCTGATATTCCCGCTTCCACAGGTCGAGTGCCAACCGGAGCGCAGCTATCAAGTTGGTAGGACTCATCAGCACCACCTTCTTGCGGTAGGCATAGTTCCACAGGTCAGGGTCCGCCTGCAGGGCAAGCACATAGGCAGGCTCGTTGGGGATGAACATCATCACGAAATCCAGCGAGGCGATGTCGTAGCGCGAATAATCCTTACGGCTCAGCTCATCGATGTGGGCACGTACCGATGTCAGGTGCGCCTTGAGCAGACGCTCCTGCTCCTCGCGGTCTTCGCTTACCACATAAGCGGCGTAAGCGGTGAGCGACACCTTCGAGTCGATGATTACACGGCGGTTATCGGGATACATCACCAGCACATCAGGCTGGAGCCGCTGCCCTTCTTCGTTGCGTACAGGATTCCCCTTCTCATCTTTCAAGAACTCTTGGCGGAAATATTCCTCGCCCTCACGCAGTCCTGAGTTTTCCAGAATGGTTTCCAACACCATTTCCCCCCAATTACCCTGCATCTTCGAGTCTCCTTTCAGTGCACGGGTCAGGTTGTTGGCATCATCGCTGATTTGCTTGTTCAGCTGCACCAGCTCCTTGATGCGGTCTTCCAGCGAGAAACGTTGTTTCGATTCTTTGTCATAAACCTCTTCCACCCTATGCCTGAACTCCTTCAGATTGTCACCCAAAGGCTTCAGCAAGGCTCCCAAGCTTTCTGCGCTCTGGCGGTTGAATGCCTCAGCGCGCTGGCGGAGTATCTTGTCGGCTAAGGTTTCAAACTCCAGTGCCGAGCGTTTGTGCAGGTCTTCCATCTCGCGCTTCTGCTCTGCCAGCCTTTCTTCGGAACGGCGGCGTTCGGCTTCTATCAATTCGTGAGCGTGCATTTCCTGCATCTTCAGCTGTACTTCCAGTGCCGCACCTTTCCGCGATGCAAGCAGCCAGCCTGCCACGCACCCCACGACAAGCCCGATAATCAAATATAGTATTTCCATACAAACAAGTTTTTTTACGGAGAACAAAGATAACAATTTCATTACAATCGTTACAATTGTTACAATTACAGTTAATCGAAAATCGTTTTCGAGTCATCCGGAATGAAAAAGAAAGAATTATCTATTTATATACTATATTATATATAATATATATAATATAAATTTTATAGCCACTTTTATCCCGTACGAATAAAACCGTTTTAAAATAACTGTAATTGTAACAATTGTAACGCCCCCTTACAAAACTTACAAATGACAAATGCTACATTGAATTTTCAAAAGCCGGTGATACAATTGGCGGCATTGTCATTTCTGCTGGAATTGTAAGGATGATAACCGTAAGGAGTTTAAATAAGTTTAAAGCGCTGCCGGGACTTAAGCCAACAACGCTGATTTTTGTGTACTTTCGCACTGATTTTTAAAAGTTCAGAACAATGGAATTAAAAAGGAGCAAGGCAGAGTGGATGCGCCGCTATGCCAGTTTTGTCGTTATTCTTTTTGTCATCGCCTTGGGCACCTCGTTGTCTATCCGCGCCAATCTCGGGTCATCACCTATATCCGCCCCACCCTATATCCTCTCGCTGATACCGGGGATGAAGATGACGATGGGCCAGCTCACCATCTGCATGCATGTGTTCTTCATCTTGATTCAGATGCTGCTCTTGCGCAAGGATTTCGAGAAACGCCAGTACACCCAGATTTTGGTTTCTTTCCTTTTCGGTTTCTACACCGACCTCACCATGTGGCTCACCGCGCCGCTACAGGTGCCTTTCGAGCTCAATCCGGTGGCAGGTTACCCGTTGCGTTTCATCGAACTGCTCGCCGGAGGTGCCATATTGGCATTCGGCATCGCCTGCGAGGTGCGCTGCGACTCGTTGATGCTTGCCGGCGAAGGGCTTCCGCTTGCCATCTCCCGTTTTCTCAGAAAAGATTTCGGCAAGGTGAAAATCTGTTCCGACACCTGCTTAGTATGCATCGGCACCGTTTTCATGTTCGTCTATTTCGGGCACTGGAGCTGGAAGATGGTGGGCGTAGGCACGTTGGTATCCATGTTCTACGTCGGAATCATGGTACGGGTATTCTCGCCTCACCTCCAGTGGTTAGACCTGATTTTCATCCCCAAAGGCGAGCGCCGGAAAGCTGCCCCACAAACCAGCGACGAGTGGAGAGGCAACCACGTCATCACCATCGCGCGCATGTACGGGAGCGGAGGCGATGCCATCGGTGCGGAAGTAGCACGCCGCCTGGGATGCCCCTGCTACAACCGCCAGCTCATCGACCAGACGGCACAACAGATGGGATATTCCGCCGACTTCGTGGCACAGAACGAGCAAACCCTTTCCACCTCCCGCCTGTGGGAAATGATATTTGCCGACAGCGGCATACCGGCATCCATGAACCCCTCGAAAGAAGACGCCATCTACGTCAGCCAGAGCCGGACTATCCGCGGGTTGGCGCACAAAAGCCCTTGCGTCATCATCGGCAGGTTAGGAAACTGGATTTTGCGCGATGACCCGCACGTGCTCCGTGTCTTCATCATGTCGGGACGGGACTTTGCGGTCAAGCAGCTTGCCGACAAACTCCACCTTTCGGCAACAGATGCCGCCAGAAAAATCGAACAGGTCAACACCGGACGTGCCAACCACTATTGGCACTACACCGGCAAGCAATGGACCGACATCAATGGCTACGACCTGATTATCAACACCGAGCGGACCGGAATCGATGGAGCCGTAGACATGATTCTGCGTGCCGCAAGGCAGATAGCCTGAACCGGCAAGGCATATAAGTGCGCCGCCCGATGTACCTATATGCATCTGTCCACGCAGCTATGTGGCAGACATCATGCTGACAGAATGTCAGAAAAACACTTTGGCACGGTTTTGGTAGAGAGAAAGGTGGCTTGCATGGACAAGCCCGATAGAATTTAATGAATAACGTATAAAAATATAAACATTATGAACATTAAACCATTAGCAGACAGAGTGCTAATTCTTCCGGCACCTGCAGAAGAAAAGACAATCGGTGGCATCATCATCCCCGATACAGCAAAAGAAAAACCGTTGCAAGGTGAAGTTGTAGCCGTAGGCAATGGCACAAAAGACGAAGAAATGGTCCTGAAAGCAGGCGACCAAGTATTATATGGCAAATATTCGGGCACAGAAATCGAACACGACGGTGTAAAATACCTGATTATGCGTCAAAGCGATGTGCTCGCCGTACTCAATTAATAATGAATAATGAACAATTAAAAACGAAGAATCATGGCAAAAGAAATACTTTTCAATATTGATGCCCGCGACCAGTTGAAGAAAGGCGTGGACGAACTGGCAAATGCCGTAAAAGTGACACTGGGTCCGAAAGGACGTAACGTCATCATCGAAAAGAAATTCGGTGCTCCGCAAATCACGAAAGACGGTGTAACCGTAGCAAAAGAAATCGAACTGGCAGACGCTTTCCAGAACACCGGCGCACAGTTGGTGAAATCTGTAGCTTCGAAAACCGGCGACGATGCAGGCGACGGTACAACTACCGCAACCGTACTGGCTCAGGCTATCGTAGGCGTAGGACTGAAGAACGTAACCGCCGGTGCCAACCCGATGGACTTGAAGCGTGGTATCGACAAAGCCGTAGCGAAAGTCGTTGAATGCATCAAGGCTCAGGCTGAAACCGTAGGAGACAACTATGACAAGATAGAACAAGTAGCTACTGTATCTGCCAACAACGACCCGGTTATCGGTAAACTGATTGCCGACGCTATGCGTAAGGTTTCGAAAGACGGTGTCATCACCATCGAAGAAGCCAAAGGTACCGACACCACCATCGGCGTTGTAGAAGGTATGCAGTTCGACCGTGGATATCTGTCTCCTTACTTCGTAACGGATACAGAAAAGATGGAATGCGTAATGGAACGTCCGTACATCCTGATTTACGATAAGAAAATCAGCAACCTGAAAGACTTCCTGCCTATCCTCGAACCTGCCGTACAGAGCGGACGTCCTTTGCTGGTTATCGCAGAAGATGTAGATAGCGAAGCCTTGACCACATTGGTTGTCAACCGCTTGCGTGGCCAGTTGAAGATTTGTGCCGTTAAGGCTCCGGGCTTCGGCGACCGTCGTAAAGCCATGCTGGAAGATATCGCTATCCTGACGGGTGGTGTTGTCATCAGCGAAGAAAAGGGTTTGAAACTGGAACAAGCCACTATCGACATGCTGGGTAGCTGCGAAAAAGTTACTATCACAAAAGAAAACACAACCATCGTGAACGGTGCCGGTGACAAAGACAACATTTTGGACCGTATCAACCAAATCAAGGCTGAAATCAAGAACTCTACTTCCGACTATGACAAGGAAAAACTTCAGGAACGTCTTGCCAAATTGTCGGGCGGTGTAGCCGTGCTTTACGTAGGTGCAGCCAGCGAAGTGGAAATGAAGGAAAAGAAAGACCGTGTAGACGATGCTTTGTGCGCGACACGTGCGGCTATCGAAGAAGGTATCGTTCCGGGCGGTGGCGTAACCTACATCCGTGCCATCGATGCACTGGAAGGCTTGAAGGGTGACAATGCCGATGAAACTACCGGTATCGAAATCATCAAACGTGCCATCGAAGAACCGTTGCGCCAGATTGTTGCCAACGCCGGCAAGGAAGGTGCAGTAGTTGTTCAGAAAGTACGTGAAGGCAAAGGTGACTTCGGCTACAATGCACGCACAGACGTTTACGAAAACCTGCATGCCGCAGGCGTGGTAGACCCTGCCAAGGTAACCCGTGTAGCATTGGAAAATGCGGCTTCTATCGCCGGTATGTTCCTGACTACAGAATGTGTCATCGTAGATAAGAAAGAAGACAAGCCCGAAATGCCGGCACCCGGAATGGGAGGCATGGGTGGCATGATGTAATATATCTCTTACCCGATAAAAAGAAAGCGGGGGTACGTAAAAGTGCCTCCGCTTTTTTTTTTCACCACAGATTACACAGATTTTATTTATCCATGAATGTCTGGCAATCCTTATGTTTTTATTCCTAAATAATTTTATGAATCTGTGTAATCTGTGGTGAAAAAAACGTATCTTTAGGGACACGAAACTTAAACCTAAAAGCTTATGACGAAAGAAGAATTGATGCGCAAAGCTATAGAACTGTCGGTACGCAATGTAGCCGAAGGAGGAGGCCCCTTTGGAGCCGTCATCGCACGCAACGGGGAAATCATCGCCACAGGTACCAACCGAGTAACCCCCGACCACGACCCTACCGCCCATGCCGAAGTAAGTGCCATCCGTGCCGCTTGCCGGAAACTGGGGACATTCGACCTGAGCGGATGCGAAATCTACACCTCGTGCGAACCTTGCCCCATGTGTCTGGGAGCCATCTATTGGGCGCATCTGGACCGCATGTATTACGGAAACGACAAACACGATGCCGCCCGTATCGGATTCGATGACGCATTCATCTACAAAGAACTGGAACTGAATCCTGAAGACCGCCGTCTGAAGTCGGAACGCCTCTTGCCCGAAGAAGCCCTCAAAGCTTTCACCGACTGGGAAAATAAAACGGACAAAACAGCGTACTAATGTGATAATGTGCTAATGTGGCAATGTGATAATGTGGCAATGTGATAATGTGGCAATGTGATAATGTGGCAATGTGATAATGTGGCAATGTGATAATGTGGCAATG
>NZ_NFJG01000239.1:0-871 GCF_002159755.1 Bacteroides sp. An269 | reverse complement strand
AGTTCCAGCCATCTTCCGAACGTCCTTTTGTATTGGGCTTGCCTACGGGCTCTTCCCCATTGGGCATGTATAAGGCGCTGATTGAACTGAACCGAGAGGGAAAGGTGTCTTTCCGCAATGTGGTGACTTTTAATATGGATGAATACGTGGGCCTTCCCGAATCGCATCCGGAAAGCTACCATTCGTTTATGTTCAACAACTTTTTCAACCATATTGACATTCCGAAGGAAAACATCCATATCCTGAACGGGAACGCTTCCGACTTGGAGGCTGAGTGCGGGAATTATGAAAAGCAGATTGCTTCGTATGGGGGCATCGACCTGTTTGTGGGCGGCATCGGTCCCGACGGCCACATCGCGTTCAACGAGCCGGGTTCTTCCCTGACTTCGCGTACCCGTGTGAAGACGCTGACCACCGATACGATTGTGGCAAATTCGCGTTTCTTCGATAACGATGTGGACAAGGTCCCCAAGACTGCGCTGACCGTAGGGGTGGGCACGGTAATGGACGCCAAAGAGGTACTGATCCTTTGCAACGGGCACAATAAGGCGCGTGCCTTGCATCATGCCGTTGAAGGAAGCGTAACGCAGATGTGGACCATCAGTGCCTTGCAGATGCACCGCCACGGCATCATCGTATGCGATGAGGCGGCTACGGACGAACTGAAAGTGGGCACATACCGCTATTTCAAGGACATCGAGCGCAACAACCTGTAATCCATTGTTAATTATTAATTATAAATTATAGCCATGAGAACCAATCTGAGTTCGCAGATATCCCTTAACAGGGTGTCTACCCGATATTACAAGCCGGAGAATACGATTGACCGCTCCGTGCTGACCCGTTTTGAAAAAATCCCTACCAACATCTA
>NZ_NFJG01000238.1:0-874 GCF_002159755.1 Bacteroides sp. An269 | reverse complement strand
CCTTCCCGCATCGCGTTCTCCACTCGGTCCTGCATGTCCTCCTCGTAAATACGGCTCACGTAGAAACGGTCTACTGCCTTATCATAAGCCACACGGTTCGCTTCCGACAAGTTCGCTACGGCAGCCAGCCGTTCCAGATGCTTGAACACCTGTTCTTTCAGCGCATCCGGCATTCTGTTCCATTCGTTCATATTCTTCAGTGCATAGATTAGTTTGTCATACAATGTCTCGCATTCCTCCAGCTGCTTGGTAAAGTAAGGGAACTGCAAGTATATCTGCCGGAAATGCGGGTTCACCGTCCGTCCGTTCTCACGGTCTGCCACCACCGTGTCCGTACGGAACTTCGGCTCTAACTTCCCTTCCTTGAAGTTCATCAGGAATATCCCGTATACGGTTGAGAGTTTATAGCGGTCACCGTAGCGGGGCGGTGTCTCATTCACCGTGTCTGTTACGTTGTCATTCCTGCCGATCGGCAATTCCACTTCATCCGTTATGGGACGTTCTATCAACCGGCTGATGGCACGGCACACGTAATACAGCGTGCGATCCAGAAAATTACTGTGCCACCGGTTCTGCATCTCCACGATGATGTATTCCCCGCCCGAAGTCAGGCAATACAGGTCGAAGATGATTCCCCTGTCGTTTACGTTGTCCGAATTGTCTTCCTTGTCGATGAACGTCAGGTCTTCAATGTGATGCTCCCCTGCCAGCAGCTCGTTCAGCAAGGTAATGAGCAGTTCCTTGCTGGCAGGTTGCCCGAAGATGATCTTGAAGCCGATATCCGTAAACGGGTTCACGAAATGCGTCATGTATCTTTCTCTTCTTTTCATGCCTCAAAGATAGGAATACTTGGGGAGATTCACAAATTTGTATA
>NZ_NFJG01000237.1:0-920 GCF_002159755.1 Bacteroides sp. An269 | reverse complement strand
CGAACCTGCGGGGACGGCTGAGGAAATAAATCACACCTTCCTTTACCAGTTGGTAGAGTAAATCCGTTTTGTCTACATAACAGTATCCTTCTGTTATCATTTTCTCAAAACTCTGTATGCCTATCGGGTATTTCATCATAGCGTATATTCTTATGGAATTTCTTGTTTATGGAGATTATTGAAAAAGGTATGCTGCTTGAAACGTTCGCTTTGCACTTTCCAGCCGTCAATGGTTCCGGTTTCCGATGAAAAGCTGACGCCTATTTTATATACCGGTCTTTTATCGGAAGCATACGGGCGTGCGTAGCCTTTTTCCTCTATCTGCTTTAGGGCTTCGTCTGCCGAACCGTCCAGTTTAAACTCAAAGATATAGACGTAATCGGGTGTCTCTACGATGCAGTCCACCCGTCCTTCACTCTGTTCCTTTTCGGTATAGACCGTGTAGACGCTGACCAGACGGAATATCAGGTAGAACGTATAGTGGAAACAACGCTCCCTTTCCCTCTCCTCATGTTTGCGACGCATGGTGTAGGGAATGTCGGCAAGGAAGGAGGTGAACAGCTTATGCAGCTTGTCTGTATCACCTTCCTCCAGCGCATCGATAAGGTCTTGTATCCAACTGTTTATATTTTCCCGTTGGGGCTTGAAATAGTCGGAAGCCACCAGAGATACAAATCCTTTCTTCACTTCATTGTTGGGGAAGTCGAGCAGGAATGTGCCTCGGCGTGGTTTATAGTCCTTAATGGTAAGGTATCCGCTCTGGTAAATCATCGGCAACGGTTTTTCTACGTTTGCCTTATAGTCGACAAATTCCTGCGGGTCATAGTATTTTCCGGTCAGTTCATCCAGGTTCTCATCGGTATGCGCAAGCAGGCGGATTAGGTATGAAGGCGTACCGCTACGGAACCAGTAATCACGGA
>NZ_NFJG01000236.1:0-963 GCF_002159755.1 Bacteroides sp. An269 | reverse complement strand
TGACTGACGAAGATATCTATCAGGCTATCATCAACAGGGAGGAAGATATGAAACATATTTGCGACATTTATAGATTAAAAGCTGCAAGTTGAACTTGCGAAACTTGAATAAAAGTATATTGATATCAAAAGCAAATATTAGTTTTATTGTCCGCAATCAAAAAGAATTTCAAAGAAATCTTTTTTCGTAAGACCTAAATTCCTTAATGTGTTCTTGACGATGAATTCAGGAACAGGGCTGATGTGGGTTTGTAAGATGATCGGTCGGGTTAAATCTTTTCGCACCCACTTTTCATGCCCTCCCTCTGTTGAGATTTTCTTGCATCCGGATTTCTTAAGAAATTCGCGGAACTCGTTTAACGGGATATTGCTTAATTTTTGTGTATTCATGCAAAAGAAGGGATGGACAGATTTTCCATATATTTTGAATATTCTTTATTCTCTATCAGATTTTTGAAGTCCGGATTCTTTTTCATCATTGAAACTGTATCAGGAGATTTGAATTTGTGTTGTTTTATGCTTTCTACTTTCCATCCGTGCTTTTGTAAATCTTCCGTTAATGTGTGTTCGTGGATGCAATAATCTAAGTATTGGCGCACTACTTCCCCGAAAGATTGTTTGGCTTCCTGCTCGTTTTCGCCATAACCGGAAATGTCGAGTGCAGGGCAATAAGCAATATAGATTCCCTCTTCAGTGAAAATATATACACCTAAAACCAAATTAATACATGATTCTCCCGTATTGTAGGCTGCTTTGAATGAATGAGTGGGCATAAACATCTGTTTTAAATTTACTGCAAAGATAGTGATTTGCATTGAAAACGCCATTGCCTTCCGAAACAAATTAACGCTTGTTTATGCCCACCGTCAAGTTAGAAGTGCAACTCCGCCACCGCCTTCCTCCGTCCTTGGAGCGTAGCGGAAAGGGCGGAGGAAGGCGGTGGAAGCCCGGAATCAGGGTCATC
>NZ_NFJG01000235.1:0-987 GCF_002159755.1 Bacteroides sp. An269 | reverse complement strand
ACATGTCATACATGGTACTCCTTACGCTCTGCCCTTAACCGCCGGAGCCTCTGCCCCGGGCTTTCCTGAATGCCCTCGACCATCATTACCAGGTCACGCCATTCCATGGAATAACTTTTTGACTCAGGATCGTATTTGGGCAGTTTGAAGCGACCGGCTTCCAGACGTTTCACATACATCACCATGCCTCCATCTTCTGCATGAAGCAATTTCATGAGTTTGCGGCTGGCCCCGATGAAGATGAAGACATCACCGTTCTTCACTTCACTGTTCATCTTTTCATGTACCACTCCGCACAATGAACTGATACCTTTGCGCATATCTGTAATGCCCGGACACAGGAAGTAGCGCATCGTGTCGTTCAAGTTAAACATGGCCGCCTCCAAGACTTTTGGTCAATAATTCCATAAGTATCTCTTCAGAACCATTTCCGAAGTGGGCACGAAGACCATTGGGAAATAGTAATGCCACACCATGGGGTATTTGTTCTTCAAGGGAAGATTCCGTAGCTGCCTGTTTGAAACAGATGGGAGCCAACTCTTGCTTGACACTATTCTTGCCAACTGAACATTTTTTACGCCAATAGTGAGAAGCTGTTTTGATTTCATTCGATAAATTTGTTAAGCATGATTTGGATGAATGCAATCTGTACCATAGCTTCTGCGGTTTCAGCAAGGAATTCATAATCGATGGTCAGCCTTCTGAAGTTTTCCAGCCATGAGAAAGAGGTTCCACAATCCAACGTTTGGGCAGTACCTGAAATTTGGACGGACATTCGTCCGGTCTGAGTACGACCTCCAATATCCATCCGAATTTCTTCTTGACCCAATCAGCCAAATCTCCCCTGTAGCCTCCGTCCGCCAAGATTTTCACCAAGCGCGGAAATTTATAAGCGAGTTTTTCTATGGCTTGTGGGGCGCCCTTGCTGTCATGCAGGTTGGCTTCATGGATTGCGACGGCTAACGGAAGGCCGAGCGTATCGACTAT
>NZ_NFJG01000234.1:0-1025 GCF_002159755.1 Bacteroides sp. An269 | reverse complement strand
TTACGCATAAAGTCATAGGTTTTATTAAGTTATTTCTTTCATTTACAAATTTAATAATTCTCTTGGCTTTATGCTATTTTGCTAGCACATTACAAACATAGGAACTAATTCCGCAAACAAGTTATTTATACAGGATTGGTAAACAAATCAGAATAAGGGGCTGAAACTTTTAATAAAGACATAGGTGTATATCCGCTGAGCTTCTTAAACTCGCGTATGAAGTGCGATTGGTCGGAATAGCCGCTTGTGTATGCTATTTGTGCCTGGCTAATTTCTTTGCCCGTTTGATGCTGCATTTGTGCCAAAGCCTTTTGGAATCGGACGATACGGGCATATTCTTTGGGATTCATGCCCACCAATGAATGGAACAACCGTTCAAACTGTTTTTTGCTTAGACAGGTAATGGAAGACAATTCGGTTACGGTTGTTTGAGGAAAACTGTATATCTGCCGTATAGCAGCATCCATTCTCTTGATGTTATATGAAGTTTCGGACAAGTTGTTGGCAATTTGTGACAATAACCATTTTTCGATATAGTTTATACAGACAGAATTATCTTCACAACCGGATATCCGTATAGCCAGTTCATTTAATTTCTTATTTTCCAGGCTATAGCCGGAAACCTCCTGGTTGTAGAAAAGCGATGTGGGTAGATTCAGAAACAGACTCATCGCATGAGGATGGAATACCACCACTATCATTTCTACGTTTCCGTTTGCATATAGGTGTGACGGGAAATTAACCTGACCGCTGATAGCCAGTCTGTCTTGGGACGTGTTTAGTTCAGGGATATAGAGCGGCATCTGTTTATGAAAAATGATTTGAGGACAACCAATAGGAAAAGTAAGGGTATTCTGCGGTTGATTGCTTTTGAATACCCAATAATACCTGACGTAAGGTTGCAATAACTTACATGCCCACCGTCAAGTTAGAAGTGCAACTCCTCCACCGCCTTCCTCCGTCCTTGGAGCGTAGCGGAAAGGGCGGAGGAAGGCGGTGGAAGCCGGGCTTCGGGTCATCCGGCA
>NZ_NFJG01000233.1:0-1065 GCF_002159755.1 Bacteroides sp. An269 | reverse complement strand
TAATTTTCGCAGTATCAATGGTATTTTTCCAGTCCCGGTAGATTTTCAGGCTTTCTTCGTAGCTGTCGTATTCGGTCTTGGTGAACTTGGCAATCTCAGCGGCTTCGAAGAGTTTGGTGAAGATGCGTTCCTGCAGGGCTTTGGGACGTTCCATCAGGCGTGAGAGGTTGCGCAACACGAAGAGCCATTTCTCGAACATGCCGTTCAGTTCTTCTTCGCTTTTATTGAACTTGGGCATTTCCAGGTAAATGAAAGTCAGCTTGTCATAAAACACTTCTTTGGTCCGGGTGTCCATGAGCTTCACTTCGTGGTGATAGAAATTATCGCTCTGCTCGTCGAAGGTGAAGTTGAGGATGCCGATGACATATACGGCTTTCAGCCGGTAGTTCCATTCCTTTATCATTTGTTGGTCACGAATAGGAAATGTTGTATAGAATAGAATCCTGTCCTTGAAGAACTGTTGTTCTCCGCGCTGCATTTCTACCAGTATCTTCTCTCCGTTTTCGTTTTCGCAATACACATCGAACACCGCCTTGCGGTCTGCCTCGCCGGTGCCTAAATGCTCCGTATTGAGGTAGGTCAGGCCTTTCACCACTTCTTTTCCGTGCAGGAGGCTGTTGATGAAGCTGATGAGCAGGTCCTTGTTTATTTCGTGCCGAACAGTTTCTTGAATCCGAAGTCGGTATAGGGGTTGACGTATCTGTCGCTGAGTTCTCTTCTGTCCATAATTGCCTGTGTTTTAGGAATGTAACGTATGCAAATATAGTGTTTTTTTGTAATTTGCGAAGACTGATTTTTATTTCCTTATGCCTCTGTCTGTTTGTATTTTAAATTCTTATGCAGGCATAAAAGGGTCAGTCATGAAACGAATACATCAAGACGGGAAAAAACTTTTGGGGAAATTCAAAACCGTTTCTTAGACGGGAAAAAACTTTTGGGGAAATTCAAAACCGTTTCTTAGTTCCTATGTTTGTAATGTGCTAGCAAAATAGCATAAAGCCAAGAGAATTATTAAATTTGTAAATGAAAGAAATAACTTAATACCCCCATGACTTTATGCGTAAA
>NZ_NFJG01000232.1:0-1134 GCF_002159755.1 Bacteroides sp. An269 | reverse complement strand
ATCTGACGAAGAACAGGAGCGGAAAGGACCAAAAAATCGCCCAAAGCACACACGAAAACGAATACATCAAGCCAAGAAAAACTTTTTGGAGAAATTCAAAACAGCTTCTAAGCAAAACAATTCAGAATTAACACTGCTTACTAAGATAAGAGAGGCGTTCCCAATCTCATAATGGGAAACGCCTCCCTTTCTTTTTATCTTTACATTAACCTTTAAATTACGGATATGAAAAAATGAATTCCGCATTTCACTCAATGAACTGTAGGGACGTATCGCATACGCCCTGAAATCATCCGCGTGGATAAGTTGACGCATTCAGGCGTATGCGATATGCCCCTACATGGCTGTTTGCGAAATTCATAAATAGTAAATCGTAAATAGACAAATAGTAAATCAGACGGTTTTCCAGTCCTCCACCGTACCCGTTTCGGAAGAGAAGTTCACTCCTATTTTGTATAAGGTGCGCGGGTCTGCTTCGTAGGGTCGGGCATAACCTTTCGCCTCTATCTGTGCCAAAGCCTCGTCCGCCGTACCGTCGCGCTTGAACTCGAAAATATAGATGTAGCCATCCGTCTCCACGATGCAATCGGCACGCCCCTGGCTCTGCTCCTTCTCCGTATAGACCGTGTAGACGCTTATCAGGCGGAAAATGAGATAAAGCGTATAGTGGAAGAAGCGTTCCTTCTCCGCCTCGTCCTTCTTGGTACGCATTGAGTATGGAATACTGGCAAGGAACGATGTGAACAGTTTGCGAAGCTGTTCCAAATCGCCGTGTTTCAGAGATTCCACTACGTCTATTACCCAATTCCCCATATTTTCTTTGGATTTCAGGTAATCGGAAGCGATTAAGGACACGAAACCGTTCTTCACTTCGTTGTTCGGGAAATCGAGAAGGAAACGTTCGTATACAGGCTCATATCCTTTGATGGTCAGATAACCGCTCTGGTAAATCATCGGCAAGGGCTTTTCCACGTCCGCCTTGTAATCGACAAACTCTTCGGGGCGATAATAACGTCCGGTCAGTTCGTTCAGGTCCTCCTGCGTATGGTTCAGCAGGCGGACCAGATAGGTGGGTGTGCCGCTGGAGAACCAATAGTCACGGAGTGCCTTTTTGGCAAACGCGTTCAGCAGGCT
>NZ_NFJG01000231.1:0-1135 GCF_002159755.1 Bacteroides sp. An269 | reverse complement strand
AGGAAGAAAATTAATGCCAGACCGAGAGAAAAACTCAATTTCTTGACTCCGGCTGAGGTCTTTTTCAAAAATATTTCGTAATGTTGCACTCGCTGGTTGACTCTGCCCGTTGTGAAAACTAAGGCATGGCATAATATTTATAATTTACTTATACCTAATATTCCAAAGAAACTATATAGGTATAGAAGTTTTAATGAATATTCTTTATCTGATTTTGAGAATGGAAAGATATCATTATGTCATGCTGGAATGTTTCCTGATAAATATGATTCTTATATATATGTAGACAGGAATAAAATTCATCAAGATTTAGAATTTGCATTAAAAAATGCGTTGCAAAACTGTTTACAAGATGTAACGCAAAAGTCTCCATTTTTAAAGACAGAAAAAGCTTCGGAAATTTGTTTTTATAGAGAATTGGGATTAAGCGAGAAACAAATAATAGAAAAATTATATAATAATTATTCCAACTTTATAGATGATATAAAAAATGATATGAAGAAGCGAGAAACTCGCTTACGTAATTCATGTAGCAATGCAAAAATAGGTTGTTTCACAGAAAGTGTTCAGTCTAAATATATGTGGGACAGATATGCGGATGGATATAAAGGATTTGCCCTTGAATATGATTTAAGAAAATGTATTTATAAATATACCAATATAAATTTAAATGTCAATTTATTTCCTGTGATATATACTGATATCTTACCTGATTTTACATTGGAAGAAGGAAATCTATATGTACGGGAATGTTTTAGTAAATTGGACGTAAATAATGTGTGGTCATACATGCTTGATATTAACTGTCCCTTTAATCAATTGTATGTTTATAAAGCATATTTGTATAAAGATAGAAAAGAATATAGTCATGAATGTGAATGGCGTATGTTATATTATAATCTTGAGGATAATAATGATTATATTTCTATACCTGATGTTGAATGCCTAAAAGCTATATACTATGGGCCTGATATAAAATATGAAAATAAGGAAGAATTGCACAAAATAGCGGTAGAAAAAGGAATACCTTAATTCCGCAACACATATTGTTAGAAATAAATTTAAAATACTGAGTAATAATATATTACCCAGTATTTTGCCATGTCAGAAGATTCACTTAACTTAGTGTTGCAAT
>NZ_NFJG01000230.1:0-1243 GCF_002159755.1 Bacteroides sp. An269 | reverse complement strand
GCTCCTGTTCTTCGTCAGATAGCCCGCTATCTTCCTCATCACAGAAGCGGAAATGCCTCAAAAACTCATCCCAAATCATCGCACGATAAATTCAAAACAGCTTCTAAAAACGGTTTCTCAGGAAGAATGATATTCCACCAACTTTTTGATAGGGTTTTGTAGAAATATGCCGGTGCACAAGCCGCAACAGGCAGCTGCTTCCTCTATCTCAGCACGGAAATGCCAGGCTATAGAGCCTACAAACGAAACAGGCAGGCGTCTGGAGTAAAGCAGAACGTTACGCCGGAAGAACTCTCCGAAATGTTGAAGTAGGAAAGTATGCACCTCCGGGTCGTTTTTGTGCGCATGGATAAACGGTGCAAGACTTGCCAGAAAGCGGTTGGCCTGAGGATGACGATACACGCGTTCAATGATACCTTGCGGGTCGAGGCGCAACGTGTCCAACAAGGCATCGCGAAGCTTCAGGGGAAGTTGGCTCTTAAGGCAATCTGCTACAAAATGCTTGCCCAAGTAAGCCCCGCTTCCTTCATCGCCCAGAATATAACCTAAAGGGGAAATATTTTGGGTGATACGCTCTCCATCGTACAAGCACGAGTTAGAGCCGGTACCCAAAATACAAGCAATGCCCGGACGGTGTTGACACAAAGCGCGTGCAGCTCCCAACAAATCCGTTTCTACCTCAATGTGCGCCTTAGGGAAAAGGTCTTGCAGCGCTTCGGTGACAGGAGCCGATACGGATGGCAGACATCCGGCACCATAGAAGAAAATACCCGTACATATATCTGCAGGTACTGTGCATCGGGGTACCAACTGGTCTTCGAGAATATGGCGGATATATTCAGCAGACTGATGGAACGGATTGATACCTTCGGTCTGCACTTGCATGTAAGTCCCACCGATGGCATCATAACACCAGTCAGTCTTCGTTGCTCCACTGTCGGCTATCAGAATCATTTGAGTTTTTAAGTTTTTGAGTTTTTAAGTTTTTGAGTTTTTAAGTTTTTTGAGTTTGTCAGCACACAGGCACTCACAGATTTTCATTTTCTCCTTTTGTCATGCTGAGCATCGGCAAAGAATCTCGTGGACATCATGTGTATGCATCCGGGATGCTTCACTTCGTCCAGCATGACAAATTAAGAAGCTGTTTTGAATTTCTCCAAAAAGTTTTTCTTGTCTTGATGTATACGTTTTCGTGTGTGCTTTGGGCGATTTTTTGGTCTTTTTCGCTCCTGTTCTTCGTCAG
>NZ_NFJG01000023.1:0-43712 GCF_002159755.1 Bacteroides sp. An269 | reverse complement strand
TGAGTTTTTGAGGCATTTTCGCTTCTGTGATGAGGAAGATAGCGGGCTATCTGACGAAGAACAGGAGCGAAAAGGACCAAAAAATCGCCCAAAGCACACACGAAAACGGGTACATCAAGCCAAGAAAAACTTTTTGGAGAAATTCAAAACAGCTTCTTATTTACGCTATCAGTGTTTTCCAATCCTTTCTGGACTCATTTTTAGGAGGAGTGCCGTGCCTGACCGGCTTCGGATTCCCCTCTTCATCCAGATACCTTTCCATCAGTTCCTCAATGACCTCTTTGTTTTCCACCTGCGCCTCAATGACCGCGAACATTTCCGTTTCACGTATCGCATGCAGCGTAAGGGCGGCACGGGACGACTGTTCCTCGTTTTCCCTGGCCCGGTTCCGGTTGAACAGCACGTCGGCCATGTTCACCAGGTCCGCCTGTGTTACCGGTTGCGACACGGCTTCCGTGGGTATATTCATGGCATCCAGTTCCTCCTGTTCTTCCTGCAACAGGCGCATCCGTTCCAGGTCCAGCGTACATTCCACGTCCTCATCCGGCGTTTCTGTTTCTTCGCCGATAAAATCCTTCTCCAGAGGCAGGCTCAGGAAAGGGGCTCCCGTTTCGCCCGTGTTCTCGTCTAAATAGACGGACTGTGTACCGCCCATCACATCCGCTTCCGGAGGCGGTCCAGAAGCTGGTGTTTCTTTTTCCTCCGCTTGGGCGGAGGAGGAAACGGCATACAGCGTATCACAGATTCTTTTGACTTGGCTTTTCGTTTGCCATACTTTATATAAGATATAGGCGGCACAGGCCGTCCGTACCGACAGATAGATTACTTCTTCCATTGTATAGGTTTTTGAGTGGCTTTTTCATTATAAATCCCATTGATAATTTCTTCATACTGCTTCAGGTGGTCCGAAAGCACGTTGTTCACGAAAGCGGGCACCGACAGGTCCGGTGCGATTACCGGCAATACGCCCGCGATGGCTCGGTACAGCGCATCGTGGATGTAGGTCTGCCGCCGGGTGCCCTTGAGGCGTTCCGCAAGAAAGCGTTTCCGGTACGCTTCCTGTTCCGGCGGTGTCCCGTGAAGGGATGCTGCTTCCTTTTCCCCGTCTTTTGTGTCCTTCCTTTTAGGCGAAGGGGATGCGCCGTTGTCCGTCATTTCTTCGAGGGCGGCCGTATCCCCCGCCACTACCCGTTTGAGGACATCCTCGTCCACATCGTATATTTTACGGTTTCTGTTTGCCATATTATGCTGTATCTTTAGTCAGTAAGTCCAAGTAATGTTTCCAGTTCATCTGCAAGCAGGTCGATGTGGCTTCCTTTCAGCAGGGAAGGCGAAGGAGGGAACAGCGTGCTGCGGAATACCTGGCCGTCCGTGCAGATGCCCCGGTTGAAGCGTTCCGCCTTCGGCAACACGGTTTCCAGCGTCTTCAGTTTCAAGTGGCGGAAGATTTCCGTGTAGGCGCGGTAAAGTTCCTTGGACACCCGGCGGTCCATGCAGTTCCAGAACAGGCGGATGTCCTTCAGCGGGAAACTGTCATTGCGGGAAAGCAGTTCCCGGATGGCAAGCACGAAGTTCATGCTGCTCTGCATGACCATCCGGTTCTGTGTCACCGGCACGAACAGATAGTCCATGTTCACCAGGGAGCGGAATACGCCTGCGGCATTCACCGTTCCGGGCAGGTCGGTCAGCACAAGGTCATAGGCGGTTTCTGAGCGGTCCAGGAATTCGTAGGCGGTCTGCTTGGCGTCTTCGGGGGTGGAGGTCAGCACGGTATAGGCTTTCCGGTCGCTTCCCTCAAACTGTTCCAGCAGCTTTCCCTGAAGCTTTTCGTTCTTTTCCACTGTCTTGATATCCCATTCCCGGATGTCGCGGATGCTGTGCTGCGGATAGTCGCAGTCCACGACCAGCACGTTTCTGCCTTTCCGGTAGTGGAAATAGCTGGCAAGGAGTATCGTCAGCGTGGACTTGCCGACGCCTCCTTTCTGGTTGCTCAAGGCAACGAACAAAGGTTCTTTCTTCTTTTCCATTGTATTTTCTTTGGGTTGATTGGTTATTCTTGCAGATAAGGATTGCCATACGGAATGCCTTGCATCAGTGCCTTGCCGCATACACAGCGCCCGTTGGTACAATGCGGCCTATACGATAGGACACTGTATATATGGCAAAGTGTATGGCAATAAAGAATGCATGGCAGGATTGCCACCAATGCATCCATGCAATATAATATGGAATGCATCAGGGCCATACTTGCAAGAAGGGATGCAGGGCATTACAGGTTACAGGCATTGACATATCCGATGCACCGTCGTACCTGTTGCATCCCTGTATGTACTGTGTTACGGCAAGTGATGCAACGGTGGCTGTACCATGTCACGATACCTGTTGCAAGGCTGCACTCAGAATTTCACATCGCCCAGCTTGCGGTGAAACAGTTCTTCCAGTTCTGCCCCGTAGGTTTTCAGGTGGTGAGCCAGCACATTGTCCAGGAAGGCGGGCACGGTCATTCCTTCCTTGACCATGGGCAATATGCGGGCAAGCAGGGAGTAGGTTTCACAACTGATGTAAGTCTGCTTGCGGTGCACGGTTTCGTTGCGGTTCAGGAAGAGGTCTTCATAGGTTTCCTGCATCCGCAAGTCTTCGACTGTGTTTCCTTCCCGGTCATCCGGAATGGCACCGAGTGTTATTTGCTCTACCAGAATGGTGCCGCCGCTTTCCTTTTTCCGGCACAGGCTTTCAAACAGGCTTTTCTTCTTTCTCATAACTTCTTGAATTTAGGTGAATATTCGTTTTCCAATTCGCTCTTATAGCACGCGACAGGGCAATGTGTTTCGTATGGCGGTGCATCCCGTCCGGCATTGCCGCATACATGGCATCCATGCAATGCTGGAAGCAAGACATCCTTGCCATATCTTGCGTATGGCGGTCCGTATGGCAGTACATGAACGGATGCATAGCACTGCATGCCCCCTTGCGTCACGTCAAAAGTAGGAAGTATTTCCGTCCCATGGGTTATCAGTGGAATGCTTTGGCATGATACGGCGTCAGATGTCTTCACATGTCAGGCAAACGGCTGTTTGACAGCCCGTTGAAAGGGACTAATTTTGCGCCGTGAATCATGATGGAAGAGGAAAATGCGCTTCACCGGCCTGCCATGCTCCGCAAGCGTCGCACGGCAATCCGGCGAAGGCGGATTCTCTGTTCAAACGAACAGAGCAAGTTGTGTCTTTGTCCGACAGAAATGCTTCTGCCCGACAAAGACCTCCGGCCCGCCCGGAGCGGGCGTTTTTCTCCAAAGTCGAAAACAAGGGAAATATATATGGGTAAAGACACAAGGACAAGGACAGGCAGGAAGCCCAAAAACGATCCAGCGGACTACAAATACAGCTTCCGCCTGAATGCGGCGGAAAAGGCGAAGTTCGACAGACTGTTGGAGGAATCGGGAGCCAGGGACCGCACGCTTTTCATCAAGAAGGCCGTCTTTGGAGGCACACTCAAAGTGGTGAAGGTGGACAAGGCGACCATGGATTATTACGTCCGGCTGACTGAGTTCTACAGGCAGTTCCAGGCGGTGGGCAACAACTACAACCAGGTGGTACGTTCCATCCGCAACAACTTCGGAGAAAAGCGGGCGATGGCTTTGCTCTACCGGCTGGAGAAGTCCAACCTGGAACTGATACTCGTGTGCAGGAAAGTGATGGCGCTCACCGAAGAATACCAGCAGAAATGGTTGCAAAGATAAGCCATGGGGCAAGCCTCTATGGGGCGCTTGCCTACAACTTCAGCAAGGTGGCGGCAGGTACGGCACAGGTTCTTTCAGGCAACCGCATCATATCCGACCGTCCGGACCAGCCGGGCGGGGACCTGCGGCTGGCGCTGCTCTCCTTCGAGAACCACCTGTTGGCGAACCGGCGTACCGAAAAGCCGGTCCTGCACATCGCCCTCAGTCCGGCACCGGAAGATACGCTGACGGACGGACAACTGGAAGGGCTGGCGGCAAAGTACATGGAAAAGATGGGCTATGGTGGTCAGCCTTACATCGTGTTCAGGCACGGCGACACGCACAATCCGCACATCCACATCGTCAGCGTATGCGTGGACGATGAGGGACGGAAAATCAGTGACGCTTACGAACACCGCCGGTCCATGACAACCTGCCGTGAATTGGAACAGGATTTCGGTCTGCGCAACAGTGCGGAAGTACAGGAGCGTGAGTGGGGAACGGAACTGAAGAAAGTGAATGCTTCGTCAGGTGACGTGCGCCACCAGGTAGGCAATACGCTGAAAGCCGTGTTGGAGGGTTACCGTTTCCAGACCTTCGGCGAATACAGCGCGTTGCTGTCCACGCTCAATATTGAAGCGAAGCTGGTGCGGGGCGAATACGGCGGCAGGCCCTATACTGGCATCGTGTATGCGGCAACGGATGATGACGGGAAGGTGGTCAGCCCGCCATTCAAGAGTTCCCGGTTCGGCAAACGGTTCGGGAAGGAAGGGCTGGACAGGAGGATGCTGGTTCATGCGAAGGACTTCAGGGAAGGCAGGTGGGCACCGTCCATACAGCGGCAGGTGGCGGAAGTCATGCGCAACGCCCGCTCACGGGAGGAGCTGGTCAGGATGCTGGACAGGCAGCATATCGGGGTAGTGTTCCGCGAAAACGCGTCCGGCAGGATATACGGCGTGACCTTCATCGACCGTGACCGCCGCGAGGTGTTCAACGGCTCGCGCATGGGCAGGGAGTTCTCGGCTAACGTGTTCAACGAACTTTTCCGCTGGTGGGAAGGCATCCCGGCTCCTGCGCGGACGGATCCCTCTGCCGAGCTTTGGCGCAGCCACCGTCCGGAACAGGGCAGCGTGCTGGAACAGGCGGCCGGCATCCTCTCCATGGAACAGAATCCGGCGGTCGATTACGAGGAGGAGGCTTTCCGCCGCCGTATGAAACGGAAAAAGAAGCGTAAAGGAAGGGGGCTGTGATAAGTTACGGACTCATCCCACATCAGTCCCGGACTGATGGTACATCAGTTACGGACTTATGTAGGATAATGCTTAGCTTCATCCAGTCTGTTCTTCTGACAGTTCAAGAAACAGAACCATTATTCAACCATATATGAACTTATGCAACAGGAAGACGATTTGAGGGCACTTGCCAAAATCATGGATTTCGGCAGAGCCGTGAGTATATTTCTATTGGTGATACATGTCTATGTGTACTGTTATCCGAGTTTTTACCACTGGAACCTGACATTGGAGGTGGTAGACAGGATATTGCTGAATTTCAACCGCACTACGGGAATCTTCAACTGCATCCTCTGGAGCAAGCTGGCGGTGGTCCTGCTGCTGGCCATTTCCTGCCTGGGCACGATAGGTGTCAAAGGGGAAAAGATTACCTGGAAAGGAATCAGTGCGGCACTCTTCGCCGGGACGGTGCTGTTCTTTCTCAACTGGTGGCTGCTGGATCTCTCCCTCCCTCACGGGGCGGTCACGGTTTTGTATGTCTTTACTCTCGCTGTCGGTTATCTCTGCCTGCTGAAGGCGGGCTTGTGGATGAGCCGTCTGTTCCGACATCGGCTGATGGAGGACCGCTTCAACATCGAGAACGAGAGCTTCATGCAGGAAACCCGGCTGATGGAAAACGAGTATTCCGTCAACCTGCCTACACGTTTCCGTTACGGGGGCAGGATGCATGATGGGTGGATCAATGTGGTCAACCCCTTCCGGGCCTCCATCGTGCTGGGCACGCCGGGGTCGGGAAAGTCCTATGCGGTGGTCAACAGCTATATCCGCCAGATGATTTCCAAGGGCTTCAGTTGCTACCTGTACGACTACAAGTTCGACGACCTCTCAACCATTGCCTACAACACGTTGCTGCACAACACGGACAAGTATAAGGTCACTCCCAAGTTCTACGTTATCAACTTTGACGACCCGCGCCGCTCGCACCGCTGCAATCCCATCAATCCGGAGTTTATGACGGACATATCCGATGCGTACGAGGCAAGCTACACAATCATGCTCAACTTGAACCGTACCTGGATTGAAAAACAGGGCGACTTCTTCGTGGAGTCTCCGATTATCCTTCTTGCAGCCATTATCTGGTACCTCAAAATATTCAAAGGAGGCATCTACTGCACGTTCCCTCATGCCGTCGAACTGTTGAACAAGCCGTATTCCGACCTGTTTACCATCCTGACTTCTTATCCGGAGTTGGAGAACTATCTTTCCCCCTTCATGGATGCCTGGAAAGGCGGGGCGCAGGATCAGCTTCAGGGCCAGATAGCCAGTGCGAAAATCCCCTTGACCCGTATGATTTCCCCGCAGCTCTATTGGGTGATGACGGGCAACGATTTTTCGCTGGACATCAACAATCCGCAGGAGCCCAAGATTCTCTGTGTGGGCAATAACCCTGACCGCCAGAACATCTATTCTGCAGCCCTGGGGCTGTACAATTCCCGCATCGTCAAGCTTATCAATAAGAAGGGCCAGTTGAAGAGCACGGTCATTATTGACGAACTTCCCACCATCTACTTCCGCGGGCTGGACAACCTGATAGCCACCGCCCGAAGTAACAAGGTGGCTGTCCTGTTGGGTTTTCAGGATTTCAGTCAGCTTAACCGGGACTATGGTGAAAAAGAGTCCAAGGTCATCCAGAATACGGTAGGTAACATCTTCAGCGGCCAGGTGGTGGGAGAAACGGCAAAGACGCTTTCCGAACGCTTCGGCAAGGTGCTCCAGCAGCGGCAGTCCGTTTCCATCAACCGTCAGGACGTATCTACGTCTATCAATACCCAGCTTGATTCGCTCATTCCGGCATCCAAGATTGCCAACCTCTCGCAGGGTACCTTTGTCGGTTCGGTGTCGGACAACTTCGGCGAGAAGATTGACCAGAAGATTTTCCATGCCGAGATTGTTGTGGACCACGCCAGGGTCAGTGCCGAAGAGAAAGCGTACAAAAAGATACCTGTCATCAACGCTTTCAGGGACAAGGACGGCAACGATATCATGTTCCAGCAGATCCAGCGCAACTACGACCGCATCAAGGCAGACGCACAGGCGATTGTCAATGAGGAAATGGAACGTATCAAGGCAGACCCGGAACTACGTGAACGGTTGGGGCTGAAAGAGAATGATGAAGAATCTAAAGATTAAAATGGTATGCTATCACGCTATTTCAACATATCATTCCTTAATTTCGTAAAACTCATTTCTCCATTGTCATAAAGGTCTTTTTGGAAAATGTCACATTTGATTTTTTCAAAACTATAACCAAAATGTTGTAATGAATTTGCCATCATTTGAATATGTGCATCTGTATAATCAATTTTCATTTCCATCCAATGCAATGCAATTTTTATGTGAGATTGGTAACGCTCCTTTAATTTGAATAAGTTGACAAAATTTTCATAATCAGGGTCTTTGCATAATATTTTTAGTTCAAAATCTTGAGGGTGAAGTACAGGTCTGATACGTCCCGGATTTGTACCTTGTTTGGGTATAATATGAAATTCTGCATTACTGTCAAAGTCAAAATTAGGGCTTGTCGGGCTTAATTTTTCGCATGGAGCGCCTGATAAGTCTCTTAATACCTTTGTTTTTTTCAACTTTTGATTGCAGATTTGACAACTTGGTACGAAGTTAAACAAGGAAAGCGAAACCAATCTGCAATTAGATTTGGGTAGCACATGATCAAGGTCAAAGTGATGTCGATACTTATAATTAGGTTTAAAAGTCTTTTCATATTTATCTGGAGCGAATCTTGTTTTTAATGCTTTAAAGTCATTTTTACTATGAAATATACGCGCTTGCTTAATCTTCTCAATGGTATTATCTGATTTTACCTTTAATTTTGCTTTTAATTCTTCATCAGATGCAGTATTCAAAAAATAAATAGCATCTGCATCAGGATCTATTTCGAATACATTAATATAAGCCATGTCACAATAATGGCATGATGAGATGCTGAAGCCATTTTGTGGGTCTTTGAAAAACTCAGCTATTTCTTGACTCCAGTCATCATAATTAAATAGTGTTTCTAAACTACTATTCAATTTTTCTCTTATGGATAATGACCAATTCATAAACAAATTGTACCATTGTACTAATTGATGAAAATTTCCAATTAGTATATCCTGAATATTTGCTGGAAATTGTTGTAGTTCGACATTGGTTTTTCGCAAACTCTCCCAACTAGTTTGCATTTTCGTTAGTGTCGGTTGAAAAATTTGCATGTAAGTTTTAAGGATATTCCTATTTTGATATGCTACTTTTCTCATTTCTTCTTTTCTAATTTGTCCTTCAATGAATTAATTTGTTCTTCATGATAACGAATTTCATCACGAATCTGTTCTTCTTGTGACTTATGCAATATTCGTTGCTCCAATTGTTTGTAAATTTGGTTGAAATTACTACGAATATATTCTTCACCTAAATGATCTATTGTGAACTTAATATGGTCTTTTTTCTCCACAAATATTCGCTGTTGCTTATTCATATCATCCTCATAATACAGATCTAATATTTCACGCAGTTTCATTTGTATTAGATCGCCAATAGCATATTCTAGGAAAAATCCATTTTTCAATAAATCATAAATGTTGGCTCCTAAAGTTGTACTCGTTTTTTCATTTGTATATTCTTCACTTTTATCCAGAAATAAAATATTGGTTTCTGGCAAATCTGATAGAATAAATGGTGAATGTGTAACGATTATAATGTTGATGCTACGGATATTTGTTCGGTTGATATGGCACATGGCTAAGCGTTCTAACAGTCTTTTTATGTACTGTCGTTGATATTCTGGGTGATAGTACAATTCTGCTTCGTCAAATATCAGATTGATATGGTGATAACCTACTACACGTTTGCCATTTTCACTCTTTATGCTGGCGATATTTTTTATATGATAAAATATGTAGCTTAAACTATACAGCATTTGTTTTTCACCGCTGCTCATGGATTGCAAGGTGATTTCTTGACTATTATCTTTTTGGTCCATCCTTTTTGTATCCATTTTCCGATAAACAACTTCTGTGATAAAAAAGGATGGTGCCAGCAATTTCATCATATCATCATAAGTCTCGTATTTTTTACCTTGCAATAAATCTTTGTCCACATCCAAACAGTCTTCACCTTTTAGATACGTATGTTGAGTAAGATAATTCAAGCATTGATGAATTTTCAAGGTGATATGGCTATTCGAATTTTCGGCTATATCTTTGATGACATTCAATAAATGTTGGATGTGACTTTTGTACCACGTTAATATGTTGCTTTCTTTTACATACATTCTTTTACTGCCATCTTTGTTAATGACAGGTCGTTCATTTCCAGTCCTACTATCAATCATCATTTTAGGTTCCTGCATTTTCATCAAAGAATCCCAATCTGACATTTCTTTATAGTGAGGATAGGTAGAGCATATTTTAAGTGTTTTATATGCCAGATAGTACAAAGCTATTTCATCGCGTTTGGAATTATTTTGCTCCAAATCAATGTTCCATTTGCCAATAAGAATTTTCTTCCAAAGTTCTTCTATTTGAGCGATAATCAGGTCTTGTCCATCTCGTATTTCATTCCTGATAGGTTTCTCCAATAGTTTTTGTTGCTTTAACTCTTTATATTGTGGATTGAATTTATACTTGTAGTATATCGGTTGATATTCATCCAGAAATTCCTTCCCTTGTGAATGAAACATAAGAGATAAAATTTCAATCCGTTGCTGTGCTAAGCTGTTTTCATTATTTATGTCTATCTGACCCTTGTCACGGAATGGAGTTAATACCAATGGAATATAATAGCCATCGTTCTTGTGGAATAAATAATTGAGCCAATCACCATCGTTACTATTATCTTTTGGTCGGAATTTTGAATTGAAGTCCGAAGGATTAAATGCATAAAGACTATAGTTTACGCTGATTGTGTAGAAAAATCCATTAAGTATAGCATCCCGTTGTTTTTCAGTCAATCCATGAATTTGTATTTTTTCGGGCTGTCCGTCTATTATCTCATAATAGTCTGTACCAAAATCATTGCATTCTATGAATTTTTGCACTCCGTCCAGCTCAAAATGCAGCCGACCTGAAATGCCTTGGGCATGCCCAATTTCGTTGGTCTCGTCCAGCCCTTTCCTCAAAAACGTATTTTCAGCAAAATTATTAATGATGCGATACAAAATATCCAATAATGATGATTTACCGGAACCGTTTTTCCCGACTATTGCAGAAATGGAAATCTTGGGTAAATCTTCATTTATTCTGTAATAATCTTGTGGACACTCGTCATCAGAAATTTCTGGGTATGAATCCTTGGAGGTTCCTATATCTCGTTTGCATTTAATAAAAGGGTACCATCCTGGCTCTAAAGCCTTTCTTACATCACTCAAAGTATCTTCAAAAATTTGAATTCCAATAAGCCGCAAGGGCTTTGTAATGTCTAACTTTGCTGGCATATTATATATCTTTTAATAACGAATTGAATAATATTATTTTAGCATCAAATATTCATCCCCCATATCGGATCCACATTCTGGTATTCCGGTCGGGGAATGTTCGGATCGCCATTTTCATAGCATTCCGCAGTATAGATATACGCCTTGCTATAAATATCCTTTATGGCTTTCGACATGCAGTCTATGTATCCGCAGTTAATCAGATAGCGTTCCAGTGCCATATAGAACTGCTCGGTATCATTCTGCAGGTCATCATCCAGATAATACAGCCCGGCAACCATCTCTTTATATGCATTTCCTTCCGTATGCATTTCTGTTGTTTTTCTGTAATACATCAGGGCCATTTCTGCCGGATAGTTACTGATGATATACCGCAAATTGGTCGGTTCAATGACCGACAGGATGTGGTTATAAAATTCGGTGCCTAAAGTTCCGAAATCGGGCTCAAGTCCTTCGCTTCCGATTTCACAGACACATAATTCCAAAACTTTTTTGATAGTCTGCATGTTCCTTCTTTCTTCCATGTCAGTCAAGGGCTCTTCCATAGAAATGTGGCGGGATGTGATGAAAGAGTTTAGGGCTATAAGAATCTTATTTTGTACAGCCTCTTCCGCGTCCATGTATTCGTATGCGAAATACAGGAATTTGAAGATTTGTGTCCAGGCAAACATCATCCGGTAGATTTCTGCAATATAACTGTTTGTGTGCAGCAGTTGGTTGGTATTGGTCGTTAGTACGGACAATATTCGTTGCAAGCAGAACATGGAGTCTTTCAAAAGGAATTCAATTAATTGCAATTTATCTTTTACAGTCAGGTAATCTTCCGTCATGCCGCATTCTTCCAGATTCATGCCAAACAGTTCCAATTTATTCTTTTTCAAAGGCTCTTTTAAGAAACGGGCGAATTTCTTATAAAATACAATGGGGGTATCAGTCCTGTACCTTATTTTTCGTTGTCCTTTGGCTACATGATATTCCATTAAATCGATGCCGTCAAACAGATAGTCTATGAACATATAGTTCCAGATGGCTTTCATGCGGGATTCCACAATCAGTTGTTGGACGGTTCGTTCTATATTGTAAGCAGATGACAGACGGTAAGAATATAGTTTTAGTATGTTCAAAGTTTCGGCCTTGCTGAAATCTTTAGGCATTAATGAGGGTCGGTATTTGAAGTGTCGGTAAATATATAGTTTTAGTTCCGTGGAAAGCATGATGATTTCTTCTATATCCGGATAAAGGGAAAGCTTTTCCAGGGAAATGTCTTCGTATGGTTTCAGAGAGAACAATCCTTTTAGGTCTTGTATCTCCGCTATACTGATATTCTCATTGTGGGCATAGAGGTATAAAGTGGCTTTTCGTGTTACCACATCAATGATTTTGCAGAGATATTCGGACAAGACTGGTATCCGGTGGTCTGTATGCGAAGGAAGCATTTTTTCTACCATGATATATCGGTTCAGCAGGCACAGGATTTTCTTCATACTGATAGAGGCGTCTTTCAGGAACGAACCTCTTTTATAGTATCTGGCGGCTGCCCAATAATACAATATCGCTTTTTCCAGTGAGGTCAGTTCCTCCATTCGTTCAAATTCTTTATTGCTGTCAGATAATTCTGCCAGTTGTTTTAAAAAGTCCTCTGTAAGTTCCGAATCTTTCCCTGAGCAGCTGAGCAGTACATTGCCCATGCCGTCCAATGTGATGGCTATGGTCTGCAGATAATTGGGCCTGAGAGAATAGGTCTGGGGAGACCAGTTAGCTTTTTTCAAAAAAGCACGTACTTTGGATACCTTATCTTCAATGTTCACTTTTTCCCCGAAGAAATATTCCAGCAGGATATGCATGCTTCGGTTGTAATATCGGCAGGAGAAGCAAGGAACAGAACATCCTTTTTGGAGCATTTCTTTCCGATGTCTGTTACATTTATCAACTTTGAAGTAGGACAAATTTTTCACATAAGATTTTTCAATGTTCCAGTTCCTGAGGAATTTTTTTGTATCCTCTTTATAGGATTTCAATGGCTCATCATCCAGTTTCATCTTGTCCACAATATCAATGAGACGTTTTTTTATTCTGTCCCATTGTTCCGTGTAATCCACATCTTTCCATCCGGCGATATCGTTGCCTAAATCGCTCCATAATATTCTGTTGATAACGCGTTCTATGGATTGTTGTGTCTTGATGTTTAGTCCGTTATCCCGGCAGAATTCTTCAATGTCGGTGTCAAACTCATACCCCCAGAAATAAAGCCCGGTCACAAATCGGTCTGAATTACGGTTGATGAGTCCGTTTTTGTAGTACAGGATTTCGGCAAGTCTCCTGAAGAAATCCACTAGAATGATGAATTTGTCTTTGGCATTGGTCACTCGATACAAATAACGGAATTCCGATTCTGCCACATCCACATTGGCTTTGGTAATTCCTCCCAGTTCGACTTTCTCCAATACGAACAGCTTGGCAAGGATAGCTTGGTAAACAAGCCGAAGGTCTTCCAAAAGGGACAACCGGAAAATCAGGTTACTTTTCTCCGGAGTCAGAATCCGTGACAGGCCGGTCACTAGTTCATCGCCCTGCATTTCATATTGGTCGGTCAAATGTTCACGGGTAGGCAACAGTTGGGTTTCTATCTCTTTCTCGAAATTTTTCTTTTCTTCAATCTCATCTTGTTTGGTGGCAAAATAGTTGGGATCTATCCCTTTGGGGGTACCTGTTTCATGTTCTTTATAGAGTACATATTTTTTATCTCGCCAGTCTTGTGATTTTTCCACACGGAGTTTAAGCCCTAATTTCGCTTCGTCCACATACCTGAAATCAATCAGCATGCAAATCAGTTCGTAGTAGATAACGTATGCGGAATTGTTGGTTTTACGGTGCTCATAGGTTAGCCCTAGCTTCAGCATATTCCGGATAAGGGGAAGGATGATATCTCCCGAAGCCATTTGTTCAGATGCCTCTTTCTGGTGAAGCAAATCTTTCAGGTAGGCTATGCTGTTCCGGTATTCCAAGGCTGAATCCAGATAATTTTCGTCCGTCATTTGCAAGTCACCCAGTACCTGATGGATTCTTGATAGAATGATGGCATAATGTTCATAGTTTGAATTCGTCTGCTTAAGCATATTGGAATAATGCACGAGCATACGTGTGAAATGCTTCTTGACTGAAAGAGACTCATCCAGTGTGAAGTTGAATATAGCGGCTATCTCTTCTGAATATTTGGAGAATATGGCAATTTCACTGGCTACACTTTTCCTGAATTTAAAATTATACAGTCCTGATGGAATGTTGGTCATATGGGTATGCACCATATAGGATAAAATCGTATGGATGAAGGTGCGCAACTCTGGGGTACGGTACACTTCCAGCAGTTCGGGTGCCTGCTCCAGATTTCTCCAGGAAAAACTGTAGCTGTGGTATTTATAGATATGATTCATTAGAAACGATGCGGATATCAATAGTTTGTCGCCGTATTGGCTGGCATTGTTGATGATAGCCTGCATGATAGGATAAGCCATATAGAAGATAAAAGCTATTTTCCGTTGATTGACATAATTGAAGGTCAACACATAGTTCTTGCTTGGATGCTTACGTTTGTCACGTGTTTTCCATCCATAGATATAAGGGGATTTATTTCCTTTGCGGTATAGGTTATCTTCAGTCCTCACATACATGCGGAAATAAGAAAGAATTTTCTGTGGTGACCCATTACTGATATGGGTCAGATAAATGGAGAAATAATGCAGGAATACGATTCCTCCTTTCAACCGCCATTCTTCTGCTGCACTGGAAGAAGGATTATCCTTTTCAAGCTCACGTAGGTACCTGTAATACCATTTCAACGAAGGATATTCAGGGGTGCTTATGCCGTATCGGTAATATTTTTCTTTCATTTTGTTCCGCAGATATTTTTTAGGCAGGAGCATTTTGCACAGATATTGTTCAGTCATGGAGATGACATTCATTTGTGTGCGGTTTGATGTCAGAAAGCTGTCCACATAAATTGCACCGCTAAAAACGCTGCTTATGGCGAATTCCCGGTCAGACAATCCGGCAAGGTAAGCATCGTACAGCTCACGCCCTGATATGAATATGAATTTGGCGCGTGCTGTAGAAATAAAATGTTTCATATTAGCAAGGAGGCGGAGCACATTGTCTTTCCTTTTGCGGGAACTGGAATCCCCGGAAAAGCCATTGGCAGTACCTTCAAATGTCGCGAATAGCTCATCTTCCGGTTCTTTGTTGCTCATCTCCGGATCTATCTTGTCCAACTCATCAAATACGATGACAAACTTGAGCGTATATGCGTTGATAATGCGGTCAAAATGCGATAATATGTCTATCAGTTCGCTTTCTATCTCGCGTACTTCCGCAATTGGATAGTTTTTCTTCCTTCGTTTCCCGAAAGTGATGTTGATGAAACCTTGGCTGCCTTCGGCTAATGGGGGCGTTTCTTCGTCAATTACGGTATGGATTCTGTCATTCAAAGTATTCAATTGTTTTCTTATCCATACATATTGCTTGATTCCTGGAATGAACAAGAACGTAATTCGCAGTAGTTTTCTGATGCATAGATAAATTAGAACAAAACAGATTATTTTGAAAAGAATAATATAGCCATTGCTTGTTTCTTTTAGTTGTATGAAAAAGGTTTTGAGATAAGAAGTAAGTGTTTGAAAGAAACCGGGTTTGCTGTTTTCTTGTAAGTGGATAAAAGACACCTCTCCTTTGGCTGCCATATCAGAGGCATTTGCAATATGAACTTCAGAAGTAGAAGAGGATGGGGATATTTGTTGTTCATAAATCTTTTGGACTACCTCTTTAATAGGGCCGTTTAATTGCTTCATGATTCCCAATGTGGCAAAACAACATACTAAAATGTAAAAATATGCGGGCAGAAAATACAGATGTTTGTTGGAAACGAAATTTTCCACCTCTGCTTTTATTCGTTTGGCTATTAGACACAGTATGTCTCTTTCTGTGAGGATTTCATGCCCTAAATTGATTTGGATGGCTATTCGCTGGGCCGTTTTTCTTCTATAATCTTTGAAAATGATTTTATTCAGGCGGCTACGCTCTTCTTTGTCTATTTTTCGAAGCCTGCCACAACATTCTGCAATGCATTCCTTTATAGATTTCCCTATATCACTGGTGCTATTCTTGCGCCATTCTCCATGCTGGATAATGTGCTTGACGAGACCGCAATACAAGCAAAAATATCCCCAACAATATCTTATGTGATATTTTTTTACATAGCAGAAAATAGAGAGCATAGCTAATGCTGCAAGCCCAATAAAAAGGTAATGAATATTATCAATAGGCTTTATTATGAAGAGGGAACAAAATAAAGCAATGGTTATCAAATGCAGTATAAAGAATATGAATTCAATTTTACTGCTTCTCCGTCGTTGTCTGGTGATATCGTATAATGCTTTTTCAACAAATGAAGATTTCCCCATCCCCCTATATCCAGCCACTAAGAACGAACCGGTTTTGTCTTTATTCGTAATCCAGTTCCTTAGCCTGTACAAAATATCTTCTCTTCCAATAAAAGCTTCATGAATATTTTGCTTATTCGTAAAACGTCTCTCTCGTAAAAAAGGAAGATAATAGTTCAAACGCTTGGTACGTGATGAGTACCGGTCAAAAGGGTTGGCATACTGTTGTTTCATAGTGCTTTTATATCTTTAATTGCGATGCTTTTCCTAGTAAGTCGTAAAAAAATGATTTTAATGAATCTTTGTAAAAACTATTTATATCTCCTGAATTTATATCTGCATTGATAGTATTAATAGCATCTTTAAATTTGAGGTCTTCCTCTGTTTTTGAATGGTTTTCCGCATCTTTTTGAATGTTATTTATTTGAGATCCTAATATTTCAATTTCTATTTGGTTTTTATTTATGTCTTGTTTATACAGCAAGCAGTCATTATAGCATTTTTCTAAAGTTTCAGCTTGTTTCTTCTTTAGTTGGCAAATTTTCTCATTATTGTTTACTGTGTTTCTTTGGTTTTCTTGTTCTTCTGAAAGAATTCTGATTTCTTCCCGAAGTTCATAAAAATTAGTCAGAGTCACTTTTTGGCGGTTTAAACAGGCTGATTTTAAATTCTGTTTCCTATTCTCAAGATATTTCACATCCTCTTCTTTGGATCTTTTTTCAAAGTTTAAATTTGCTGATTTTATTTTATCCGATATGGATTTTTCATATCTCATCAATTCAATGGAACATTTTAACATAACGGCTTCGATTTCTTTTGAATTGCGAAGCTTCCTCTTGAAAAAAGCAAACAATAAAGAAAAGAGGATCAATAAGTATCCCCCTAGTACTAATCTATATTTATAATTTGCAGAATAGTCTATAAGACTAATAAAATAGTGAAACAATGAATTCTGTTTAAAGCCAACTAACATTAAATGAAAATGATCACATATTATTCCATAAACCAATAATATCACCCAGCATAGGACGGCACAACCCAAAACAATACATATTGTTGTAAGCCATTGCACAGGAACTCCGCAAAACAAAGAATGTTCACGAATGTATTCGCATATTTTTCTTTCTCTGTATTGCTTGAATTTCTCAAGAGTATTAATCACATCTTTCATCTTGTTTCAATATTAAAGTTAACACTATTGCTAGATAGGGAGATAGACAAATGGAACATTAGTTGATTCCTTCCATATTAGCCTGCCCCAACAAATACCGACCAATCGGTTTGCAAAAATACAAAAAAAACACAAAACGCTCAATATGTGAGGTAAAAAAAGACACAACCTTTTGACAAGTCGTGTCTTTGACTACTGTGGATAGATGATTTTGCAGCATCTCATTTCGATACATGCGCTGATTACTAACAGTGTTATCTCCACTACATCAAGTGTACCCGTACTGGGAGCTCTACGATTGGGGGTACCTATTGTTTTAGAGGCAATAAACCTGAAGTTTAAAAATAATTGGTCTTGTTTTCATTTAACCATCCCTCATAGGCCAAGGATTGACAGGTGAATATCTGGCCTATTGTCATTTCAATTCATCATTGCCCTCTTTTTCTTCACTTTGGATACAAAGAATGGGAATTCCAACATTATTATTATCTGACAGGGTAAGCTTTTGGGGTAGATCCAAAAAATCAGAAATCTCATCAGAAGCTCTTGAGGCCTTTACATATCCATATTTGGATTTATTAAATACAGATTGAAATGAAATTTTCAGCAAATCCCAAATCATTTGTGACCAGCTGTCTCTGGGGGCACACTTGACAAAAGTCCGTCCGGTTTGGAATTCAACAAAATCTACCAATTGTGAGGCCAGACATTTTGATGCAACGAGTATATCATTGGGCATGGCACACCAAAACGGTGTACAAACAGCATTTCTATCTATCAACAAATACTGGGCACCTGCCGTTATGGCTTTAGGTATTACGCTTCTTTTCCTTCCGTTCAAGTTATTGGCTTTTCGATATATAAATTTAGGCCAATGGGTATATAAAAATAGCTGATGCATATCATTATAACCAATTTTATGATGGTAAATACTGTCCGTATTTCCATTCAGTTTCTTGGCTTGTAGTAGCAAAGCGTTATATACGACTTCTGCACCATGTATTTTTTTATATACAATGAGTAAATCTCCTATCTCAGGATCCTTTTTGTATCCTAACGATTTTTTTTCGCAAAATTCTGCAATAGGCTTTTGATGGAGGAAACAGCCTCCAACTTTGAAATTCAATGTGGGAAAAGTATGGTTGAGTATAGCTTCTAAGTGAGAAGGTAATTGATTAACGAGTGCTGCTATGTATGCAGGTTCATCAGGATTCGTAAGTCCTTTTATGCACTGCTTCAATGCATTCACAATTTCTACCTGCAATTTGTTCTTTAAATATGCCTCCATATAGTATTGTATAAACTGTTTTACATCTTCTTCCTATAGTTATAAACTAAAGACACATAGACTTTATCCCAAACCCCACAACAAACTCCACCACTTCTCCATGCTCCCTCACGACCTTCAGCATCCGTGCCGGAATACCATGAGTGAAACAACAGCGGATAAATTCTATCCCGATAAACACGCCCGTGTCCGAGTTCCCGGTCCCATGTTGCTCCTTGTTCCGAAAGGTTACTGTTCCCTCCATGGTTTCATGTCTTCGCTGCCGGTAGAGGGCTTCTTTCTGAAACACTTGGGTGATGTTGTTCCGTACAATTTCCACTTGTTGTCCTCCGTTTTGCAGAAAGTCCAGATAGTCCGCCAGTAGGTCTTCCGGACATCCGCTTTGCGACAGGGCTGTCTTAAGGTGTTGTATTTCCATTGGATTCATAAGCATTCCTTTTTACTTGGCAATAATCAGTTTTTTGTCTTTGATGATAAGCGTGTCTTTCCCGCCGTTTTTAATCAGGCTCACATTATCCAGGTCTATCATGCTGTTGGATATGGAAAAGTCCTGATGTATCGTATCGTTCCGCAGGAAATGGATGTTCTGTTTATACAGGTTCGGAATGGAAAAGAACAGGGTTATGATTCCACCTACACAACATATCATCAACAGTGTAAAGGCAACAAACCAGCGTTGATATTTTCTATCTTCTACCACCTTCACCTCAACAGGTGAAGGCTCTTCGTTGATTATCACCTTTTTCTGGCTGCACATCACGCGGCACCTCAAGTTGGGGAATTCATGCAGGCTGAACAGATCCTGAACCTGTTGCAGGAATTGCAGATATTGCTTGGTTTCCATTAGCACTTCCAGCTCCACTGTTACACGGATGACGCTTCGCTTCATTATCTTGGGCTTCCCTGATGCGCCTGCGGGCTTGGCGACATTAACGGGACGGATGTCTGACATCCTTGTGCCCACGCTCATGGCAAGCTCTACACCGGTGCTTCCCAAAGAGGGGGTATCCGTCGGATGCGTTCCATAAGGGGATGAGTTTTCCGTTCCCTCGTATTCTGCGATGAGGTCTGACATTTCACGCACCTCGGTCACTGCCACGTTCTTTGCTTCTGCATTGGCAAAGGTTTCCACTTTAGCCTTCACCCTGTCGGTCAAAAAGGCTTTTATCTTGTCTTCGCTTTTCTTATGGATAAGGTAGCTTGGATACTTCTTGGTGAAGCTCCGGGCTACGTTTTCCATATAGTCCATTGTATAGTCATATTTATCGTTAATCGACATATAAAACATCAACGAAATATGAAAATTATCAAGTAGAGTATTCATATTATCTAATTTATTTTTAGGGTTTTATTATTTCTATATCATCAGTAGGTATATAACCAATGAAAGAATTGAATACAGAAGAAATTTTACACCACTTTTTCTTTATAGAATTTATAATAATAGGCATCCCAAAGCTAATTTGTATGCTATCTGCTCCAACTTGCGTTAATTTCCCTTTAATAGACATGTATATATGTGAGCTGCAAAGAAATCCCTTGTCTCCAGGTTTTATTTTAAAATTAATTCTTGGGGTATAAAAATGTTCTTGTAAAAAAACATTGCTAATATTTTTGATTTCATTTATAGAGTATCCCATTTCAACTTGTTTAAATTTGTTATAACTACATCTTGTAGCAGATTTTTTAGTATCGGAATTATGTTCATCGCAATATATTTTCCCATAAATTTCTGCATCCTTACAATAAATCATATATATAGGTTTTTCTTTTTCATTATAATATATAATTTTTTTAAGATATCCACCGTCTGGCCAAGATTCTATGATTTTTCTAATATTATTTTGATTATCAAAATATATAGTAGATAATACGTTCATATCACTGTTTATCTCTCCTACAAGTGCATAATGACACATATCTTCAGAGTCTAAGAATTCTTCATTTACACATCGTCCCAGACTATCAATAAGTGTAAGATATGCAACGCGAAGTGGCATCTTATTTATACAATTGACTTCTCGTTGAAAAACATTTCGATTTTGTGATAATCCAACAGCTACAGATAACAACTGTAACAAAGCTAAAATGATTATTTTCATATATTTTCTTATTTTAATTCCCAAAAATGAATTGATTTTGCATGATTCCAATAATTATGTTTGCCTATTGCATTTCCATTATACCACAAGGTCGCATGTCCGCTTGCCCATCTATAATTATTAGACTCAAGAATGTAGATTCCCTTTTTTTCTTTAAGTTTCGAATAAACATCATTAAAGCAAGAAGGAGAATTAATTACGATATCAGCTTTTCCAAAGACTGAATCAGAAGACAACCATTTTAACAGTTTAATAGCACTTGTTATAATGCCCTTCCCTTTATATTCACCTTTCTGTATGACAAAATCTCCTTTTACTTTTATATTCGCACCTAATAACGCAATAGACACTCTTGTAGCACAAGCATTTATAAAAACCCGTCTATCATAATTTTCACCAAAGAGTTTTTTAAAAATACTAACCGCAGGTTCATCGTTTTCATTTAATAAACCTGCATTTATTTTGGGATAATGTTTATATACATCAATCCATTTAGGTCTATTTATTTGCAATGAAGTTGATTTAAAACTTTCAACTTCAACAATAATATCTACCATTCTAACGCAAATTTAAAGTATATTTCTCAAAAACATTTTCAATAATAACTTCATTGTTATTATTAACTCGTCCTATAATCTGTATTTGATTCGTTTCTATTGCAATAGAAGTTAAATCATTTCTTTTTATTGATATGGCTATGCATTCGCCGGGCATATATCCATGAGTTTTAATATGTAAATTTAGATCAATATAATGTCTTGATTTCTTTTTCAAACGAATAAAATCTTTACTATACGTCCAATAAACTTCAGTGATTCCTTTATCCTTAATTTGCATAATAGGAGAGATAGACTGTTTTTGCATGATGTCACTGATTTTCCACACTTTTTCTCTAACCTCCAGATTATTCCTCTTGATAATCCCCGGCGACAGGTACACAGTCATCACCATCGGAGAGTTCACGGCACTCATGCTTTCCTCTATCTTCAAACAGAAGCAGTCCCAAAACCGGAAAATATCCACCACCTCATTTTCGTTATAGATGAAATGAATTTCCCCATAGTGCATGGATCCTTCGTTCAGCCAGTCATAAAAAAACTGCTCGTCACCGCTGCATTCAAACATGAGTGTAATCAGGTCTCCCTCAACCGGCAGATTTTCCCGGTTTCCTATTTCTTCGCAAACTTGTATATGCAGCTGTATGATTCGCCCCAAATTCGGATCGTCACAGTGCCGGAGATGACACCGGTAGCTGTAATAGAGCAACGGTATCTCTTTGCCTCCGATTTTTAATATTGCCTGATAAATCATAACTGTAAAGTTTCAAATGAACGATTAGGGTAACAGCTCACGGCTGATCCAGTAATAGGTCTGCCCGTTGGATTTGAACGACTTGCCGGCGGCTTCGTCCAGCATTTTCTTCTTTTCCTTGAAGTATTCAATCAGCTTGTCCAGTTCCACGTCCGTAATCATATCCCTGTCTTTCAGGTCCTTGACCCGGTACACCTCAAAAAACGGATAATCCGCCGGACAGGAGGTAAACCGTTGCAAGGCTGCTGATATGGGCATTCTCAAAAAGGCCTTCCTCTTCACTTTGCAATACTTATCCGTGTTGCGTTCTGACAGGAAATGCCGCACCAGCTTTCTCCGCACACGGCGGGTAGAGGCATATTCCGGCACGTTTAGGCTGTCCGTCTTCACGCGTACGGTGGATTCTTCGGTATCTGTTTCGAAGTAGTCGTCCGGGCAGTCGCAGATGTCCACTTTCGCCTGTTTTTTCTTCTTGACGGCCTCGTATTTATAGTCCACAATCAGCTTGGCGGGTTCCTCCACATATTTTCTCAGGCGCTTGAACTCGTCTTCGTTGGCAAGCAGATAATAGTTCAGTGTCCGTGATAGCGAGTCTGGTAACACGACAGGCTGTGCCGGTAGGTTCCAGGCTGGTTCGACACCCGGAAGCACAGACAATATCGGTTGCACCCCTGCCTGGCGGATGTGGTAGTAGTCCGTCATAGTCGAGTCCGCCTTATACCGTTGGGTTCCCACTTCGTCGAATGCCCTTGTCAGGCTATTGCTCAGCAGGGTGTTGTCAAACTTCACTTGTAGCAGCATGGAATCCAAGGCGGAGGTCAGCCCTTCCAGTTCCAGCGATTCGTTCTTTTGCGGAAACACCAGCCATCCCTGTGTCATGCTCCGGTTGGGGAAGTCCAGGCAATAGGTGTTATGGCCCACTTCCGCGTATTCGTTTTCATTCCGGACTTGCTCGGGATATACGACCAGTTCCTGTTTCTTCCGGCTGATACGTGGTGCCGAGCAGTCTATCATGTTCCCGATTTGCAGCACAAAGTTGTTGAAGTTGTCCGGCTCTCCTCCGTAAAGCTGGAAACCCAGCAGGCGGCAGTTGTTCTTCACCAGCTTGTTCACCAGAGTAGAGTCCGCCCATTCGCTGTTGAATCCTTTGTCGCCGATGACGACCAGGATGTTTGTCTCGTCTGGGCATTTGTTGAACTGTTCCACCCCGATTTGAACACCTGACCAGCTGCCGAACCGTCCGTATGTAGGTTTCAGTTGCTTGGCGTTACGTGCCTTGGCGGAAAGGAAGTCAAGCAGTTCCATGTAGTCGGGAGTCAGTTTGCAGATGGGGTCTGTCGGGCTGTCCGGTTCGTTGAAGGTCAGTACGGCGCCAAACCTGAAAGAAAAGCTCTCGTCATTTACCAGTTGCGACTGCAATCCCTGAATGGCGTTCACCACGGCAGGAAACTGCTGGATGGTGTTCTCTTTTCCTTCCAGTACAAACACCAGGTTTATTTTCTGCAAGTCCTTCTCTATCTTATTCTTGAAAGTGCTGTAATAAATCGGATTGCCATTTACGTTCAGCACATAGCTTTCCTGTTTGTCAATGACCGGCATCGGAATCTGTGTCTTGAAACACAGGCTCGTGTCATTCTCTTTGTAAAACAATACAGGACTGTACTGTATGGCAGGCTGGCTCTCTGCAAATTCCAGTTTCTGCCTCATGTCGCCGGCCGACAGCTGCAAGGTGTCCTTTCGTTCCCTGTCTTTGAAGATGAGCGTACTGTCCGGCAGCGAGGCTATATCTATATGGAGTTGTTGCCTGGCAGCGGTCAGCAGTCGTTTGTCTATCCATCCGACAGCCGTCTGTCCTATGCTGTCTGCGTCAAGCTGCGGTTTGTTTGCCACGAGTACACATCCCTTGTCCTCCGACGTTTTATAAGGATACACGATACTGCAAAACGGAATCTTGCCGGCTTCCTGTGTCAGGTCGGTATTTTCAAACAGTTTCACAGAATCATTGGCAAAATACGCTGAGGGGTTGGCCAATGCCACGGTGTCGCTCAGCATGACCACTTGCTTGTTCTTGAATCCCGTGAGGACATCGGTAAATCCGCTCCGGGTCAGCAGCAGGTCGTTCTGGTTCATCCAGCCGCAATACTGGGCCTGTTTCCATTCTTTCAGCTTCCCGTTCTTCAGAATGGCGGGATTATATTGGATCAGTTTGAGCCAGTTCCCTTTCCGTTTGATGACCAGAAAGGCATCCATGTATTCTACGGTCTGCATCTCGTTTTTTCCGCTCGGACTCAGATAGCTTGTCCCTTGTTCCTTGGCGAAGACAATCCACGGATGATGCTTGAACAGCGACAGGCTGCGGGGGGCTTTCACTCCTTCCACCGAATAGTTCCGCACATATTCGCGCGGAACATTCTTCACCCGTGTAAAACGGTGTACCGGCCCGCAGGCTGTCAGGCAGGCAATGCTGAAAATACACCCTGTCTGGAGCAGATGCGATATAAAGTTCTTTTTCATGGCTCGTTACTTTTTTGATTCGGAAAAACGTTCGTGTTGGGTCACCATTAGCTGCATGACGCATTCGTTGTTCAGGTCATCGCCCATATCGACAAACACTTCATCAATCACGGTTTTCTTTCGCGCAATGATTTTCAGCCCCTGGCAGTAAGAATAGAAGTCATTCTTTTTATGGTTGTTGACTGTGACGGCTATGTCCGGATTTCCACAGAGATATTTCTTCAGGATATAGTTATAATGGGTATTGAACGGTCTGCCGTCCACGATGGCCTGCAAATGTTCTCGGATATCGTTCCCGATAATGACAAGCACGTCCGTAGAGTCGTTTTCTGTGTACTGGGAAAGGATTTTAATCGTGTGCCGTACGGGGTATTGTGTGTCTTCCGTAGTCAGCAGCACTTCATATTCGCCTGGTTCCGAATAGGCATAGAGCGGATTTTGTTCTCGGGAGTCAACGATTCCTGACTCGCCGAATTGCCACCGCCACTCTTTCGAGGGGCCGTATCCTTTGAAAGACACGATTTCACCTTGGAAAGCGCTTGCCGGAACTTTCATTTTTACAAGCTGATCGCTCCCGTAAGTGTTTGTTTTCTTCCGTACGGTGATAATCTGCTTCTTTTCCAGCGAATGGTCCACTTGCAGGCGTACCTGGTAACGCCCCGGTTCTTTGAACACATATTGCCCGTTTCGTTCGTGTGATACATCCCCGTTGCCGAACTCCCAGAGCCATGAGTTTGCCCTGCGGGTACTGTCCGCATAATAGATAGGTTCTCCGACCTCCACTTCTATGGGGGTCAGTGTCATCCGCACGGTCCGGCTGGAGAAAAATATCCGGATCAGCACGGCAATAAGTATGCACAGCAGCATGGCTGCCGCTACAAACAGAATCTTTCTGGTATAAATCTTTCCCATGTCATTCATTTTTTAGTGCCTGAACGCAAGTCTTCTTCTTTTTTCTGCAATCCGATCTCGCATTCTTCCAGATTGGCTTTGAACAGTTGTATGTTTTGTTCGATACTCCACAATTGTTTTTTGTCTGCCAACCACATGGCATAAAAGTCGGCTATGTGCATAAACAGCTTGTACCGTTTGTCCCAGCTGTTTCTTTCGTATGTGTTGCGCAGGTTGTTTATCAGGTAGTGGATATCGTCTTCTTCATATTGGGCATGTACCCCCGGTTCGAAGGTCTCGATTTTACGGAACAGGGAATCTATGGCCAGTTGGCTGCCGGCTTGTTCCTGTTGGAAATCTTTAATGCGGTCCATTTTTATTTTCACGAACTCCTTCTCTTCAAACATTTTGAAATCCGAATTCCACATGAATATTGCCAGGCAACATACCACGGTTGTTACGAAAAAGAACAGGAATACATAAATATGCCCCATCAGGGTCTCCCGCTTGTTCAGTGTTTTTTTATTGTCATTCATAATATGCAGTTTTATTTGTTGCTGTTGGAACCGACATTCAGATTGCGCCGTGTCTTCCAGTTGTCTTGGATACATTGCATCAGGTCTTTCTTTACCATCTCTTCCTGGATGCTTAGCAGGCGGATGGAGTCTTTTACACTCAGGAACATGTTGATGTTTCCCAGCAGTTGCTTGTAAAGCCTGCAATCCTTGTCATCCATACTTTGCATGTACTTCAACAGGTTCATTTTCCGCACGCTGACAACGCTTTGCAGAAGGACATCGTTAATCTGTGGCGAGGTGTTCATCAGCTTCATGTACTGATAGACCGAATCCACGCTGTTTGACAACGAAAGTTCTTTGGCATAGACATAGTCATACTTCAATGTCTGTTCCGTGATCCGTTTCACTTCCGTACTGGACGTTTTAAGGAAACTGGCAAATATGGCCACGGCAAGAATGACGCAACCTGTCAGGTAACAGGAAAATTTCAGATAGGCTTTCCTTACTTCCGTATTATTTCTCGGTTTCATATCGGATAGGTGTTTTATGGGTTACAAATAAGTGCTGATTCCTAAATAGGCTCCTTGTTCCGTTGGATTTCCCAACTTGAACTGGGCGTCCTCCTGCTGTATGATATAACGGACTTGTATTTCTTTGTCGGCAGGCAGGAACAGGTCCATCAGGTCGCAGAGTATCTGGTGGTCAATGGTATCGGAGAATAGGGTCTCCATTTTCTGTGCCGATAGCGGGCCGATTTCCAACAGCATTTGGTAAGTGCCGTCGGCAAAACGGTTCCCCAGGACCATGGTGTCTCCCAAAAGGCATTCTCCCAGTTTAGGGACAAGATGCGGGTCCGCTTCCACCACGCTTTTCTCACCTTTCTGCAGGTGGATAGGCACTCCGGTCAGCATGCTCATGCACTCGCTTATTTGGGAAGGACTGACGGTAATCTGTTCCATATAGGCAAGCATGCGGATAAGCATAATCGCCAGATGGACCGGCAGCAGTTTCAGCACCGGCCACTGGTCGGAGAATATGCTTACAAAGTCCGGATGTACGTTCATTTCATCGATACGTCGTTCCTTGTTTTGGAAACTCACCAGCATATAGTCCAGGGTTATCTCGAAAGGCTTGAAAAAGCGCCGGGCATAGAACTCTTCGTCCCGGTGGATCCGGATTTCATCCAGTATCTGCTCTTTGGAGCTTTTGTCTGACTGGTAGAGGTTCTTATGAAAAATGCCTTCAGGCAGTGTGTCATAAATACTCCGCCTGTTCACGTAGAGATACAGGTAATCTGTCAGGTCGTATTGGGAATATTCCGAGTGGGCATCATGGATGTCTTTCGAAAAGCCACGCCGTATATCCCCCAATCTGGAAATGAGGGTGCGCTCCGCGTCGTAGCCGCTTTCTTTCAGTCCGCTGGCCACCACTTCCGCCTTGAAATCGGTGTCCGGCAAATTGAACGAATGGGGGCGTTCGTCAAAACATACGATTTTGTCAGTTTCTTCTGCCATAACTTTTCGGGTATTCAGGTTAGTCCAAAATGTTCCAACGTGTCTCGCTGGATTCCTTGGGGTGTCTGGAGCGTTCGGCAACCACGATGTTCTCCTTATGCTTGCCAATGTATTCAAGGCGGCTGAGGGTGGTCCACAAGTCATTGAACAGGTATAGGAAACGCTCTGTTGTTACCATCAGTTGACGGATATTGTGATGGTCATACAGCAAGCCGCAATTTTCCCGCAACAGCCCTTCGTATGCACCGGGAGTGATGCCGTTCCATTCATTGAAGTATTTCAACAGGTCCTCTTTCTCCTCCTTGCTCATGAAACTCAGGCATACGTACAGGTGGTGGGCCAGTGTGGAGAATACATTCAGAAAACGCAAGGGGGAATAGTATTGTCCTTCATTACGGTAGGAAAAATAAATGTCGGATATGAAAAGCATGATATGGCGGCACAACATGCCGATGTTTGTGGCCAGTGCCGTTTGCTTTTCCGCATTTTCCACCTTGGCGAGTATATCGAATGAGGCTTTTTCGATGGAATCGACAAGCTGCCCGAATTTGGTGTAATAGTTTTTCAGGTCAGGATGGCTGGACATGCTGGTACAGGGAGGTATGAAGTTACCGTCCACTTCGCAGCGGTTGCCGTTCTTGCGCAAACGACCGATCAGCAGGAAGTGCCTGCCCAGCTCGCCTCCGTTGGTTTGCCCTGTTGGCAGTACGCTCAACGCATATTTAGGCAATGCGTTGGGTTGCCGCGGACTTAATTCCTTTTCATCCGGGACACCTGAAGGACGGTGCTCGAACGGATCGGCCATCAGGATGACGTCCCATCGCAGGGCTTTGTCTTCCATTTCATCGGCAGAAATATGGAAACTGGCCGTCAGTTCATCATTGTCTCCTGCGTCATAATCAATCAGGTATCCTCCGGAAGTAATGGCATAGCACCGTTTCAGACGGACTTCCAAAGTTCCCGTGACAAGTTCCGTGATGCTGAAATCTCCGGAAACGGGTTCCCCCTTCTTGAAGGGTAAAAGCCCGTAGTTGGTGCGGTTCAGATGATACGACTGGTATTCGCACAGACGGTGTGTAAAATGGTTTTCCTGCTGGACGAAGTGTTCCTTCTTGACCGGCATGCCGTCCGCCCAGTTCACAAGCGGATAGCTGCCCCTTTTATTTTGATTTCCTGCCATAGTATTGCGTTTTAATATTCTTTATATGTTACTAGTTCATTCGCTACCCGTTTGGCGATAATCACATCATGCATCTTCAGCTTGTTTTCCGCAAGCGTGAGTTCCGGGTCAATATAGAACCTCTTTCTGAAAAAAGAGGATTTGGTATAGAATACCCATTCATAATATGCCCCGCCTTCATTTTGATAAACAATGGGCGAAGAAGGCGATTTGAGGTTGCAGTCATCAATCATGCGCTGGAACCATTGCCCGAAAATGACATCATCGGAGGCCTTGCCGGTAATACGTTCCGACACCGGGTCGTCTACCCTGCGGAAAATGTCCACGTCGATGACGATACTTCGTTCGCGGTTGATATACAGGGTTTCTGAATCGTATTCTTCCGAGTATTTCCACACTTTATAGATTTCTACGGGTATGTCAAAATAGCTTTTTACCGTCTGGGTATATAGAAGGGGAAATACAAAAGGCAGTATGCAGGTCGAAGCCCATACCCCGTATTGAAGTTCGTTGCAGAGGTTGAAGACGACCGAAAAAATTCCGGCACCTAACAGCACGACCGTGACTGTCATCAGGCACTGTATGCCGAAAGAGGGCATCTCCTTGCCCGAAGAAAACACTTTGCGCAGGATGTATCGGTTGTAATACCCGCCAATCCAGTACAGGATAACCAGCAGGATATAGATATAAGGCATGAAATTGTAGTCCATAAATCCGGACAGGCCGGGCAGGGCAAGTACAATACTGCACACGAGCAGATAAACAATCAGTCTCTTGTTGTTCAATAGTCTGTTCTTCCGTGCGACAAAATAGGCTGCTATCCCGAAAATTACGGTAAGCAGGGGCATCAGCAGATACGATGAAATGAGATGTTGGGTAACTGGGTCCATATGCTATAAGTTATTTAGGCTTTATTGTATTCGATGAATATCCGGTAATTGAATGTATCTGGCGAACAGGCTGAAAGCTTGGTTCTCAGATTGTCTTTCATCTGCTTTTCCTGTGACGGGTCGTCCAGCTTTTCTTTGAGAATCAAGTGTACCTCTTTGGTCCGTATCAGTCCTTCACTGGGCATCGGGCTGATTTCCACTCCGTTCTTAATCTCTGTACGTACCAACAGCTCTCCGAGTTCTTTTTTACAGAAACTGATAATATCATTCTGGGTCAATACACGGCCATGTGAAATAAAACCGTATTTGTAAATGTCTATGCGTTCCCGGTTCTTGGGAGCCTGTTTGCCGCCATAGGTGGTGCTGACAAGCGCAAGTGTCCTTGGCTCCAGATAGGTGTTGGTATTGGGCGACAGATCCACGCCGGCTTGTATCTGGTTCCCTATCTCACAGTTGGTGGTCCAGTATTTGACGGTAACCTGGCCCTTACCGGTCAATTGGTCGATCATCAGATAGTAGGGCGTCTCTCTGAACTCATTCATGTTATCGGTTGTTTGTTTCATTTGTGCCACCAGTTGCTCCATTTGGGTGGCAAGTGCCTGTAGCTTGATGCTCGAAACGGAACCGAATGCATGGGTTTCATCATCCAGCAGGTCCAGCAGATAGCATAGCAGTTCTTTGGCAGAACGGGAGTCAAACCGTTCGCACCCTCCTTTGCGGATGGAATACGTGCCATAGCCCGTCTTGGAATTTCCCTCCGGGTACAGAAGCTCATGATAGCTTTTCCCGTCCGAGTCTTTCACACTATGTACGGACAACAGGGATTCATGATTTTCCGTCCGCAGGGGAATCACCCTGAAAGTGTCTTCAAGGGTGCTCACTTGTTCACGCAACAGTTTGTTTTCAACGGGCACGATATTGATTCCCGCTTGCAGTTCATCCATAACCTCAGCTGTGAAATGGGCGGGAAATTGTATTTTTAGCCAGACCAGCCTGTCCTGCATCTTTTCCCGCACGGCTTCCTTGAAACAAGGATGCAGTTCTTCAGGCAATGTCTCTTTGCAGGAATCATCAAGCGGGAAAGACTGCCGGACGCTCAGGAAATGTTTATTGTAGATTTCCATGATTTCCTTGTCTATGAGGAACATCGCATCATAGTTCTGGAAAAACGCACGGAAGGGATTATCTTGTATATCGTCCTTTTCGTAGATTCCCCGCTGCATGACAACCTGTTCTCCCTTGACGGACCATTCCGTACAGGGAAGCAGGAACAGGTATTCATAGCTTTCCGTAAGATTGGGAAAATCAAGATAGAAAGAGAAATTCCGAAGGTCGGTAATGGATTCGTCCACAGCCAGGCCGAGCCAAACGGTACGCGGAGTCATTCTGGATTCCGTACGGGCAATCATGGTTTTTTCCAGGGTATGGTCTATCCGGTACAGGAGACTATTGCAGACCATATATCTTATGTCGGCTCTATGTAGCAGTGTATCACATGCCGGATAAAACGAAATACTTCCTGTCGACAGCTTCCGGATCAGTGAGTCGCTTTCATAATACATGCCCGATTCCCGGGTGATCAGATAAACGGGTTCAATGGGAAAAGCGTGTACGATGCCGTGTGCGGGGAAGGGGGAGGTCAGGATACCCGGTGTCAGAATCCGGGCGGTCTTTTCCAGCAGCCTTGTTTCAATGGCGGTAAAATCTTCTCCCAGCATATACATTTCATTGGCCAATGCTTCCAGCAGGAGCTTGACGACGGGATCAAAATTTTCGGCTTTTTTGATTCCCCAGAAAGTCGCAGCATACTTTAGCATACGGTTCCTGATCTGTTCCTTGTTATATTTCTCTATGCTCATATACCTTGTTATCTGGTTGAAATGGGACCTAAATAAATTACATAATAAAAGCACCGCTTCTCTCCTGTGTGTACCAGAGTGCCATACACATATACCTGAACGCGTTTCTTGATGGTCGAAACGCCGGATACGCTGTCTTGTCGGGTCGCGTCATCTATGCTGACCCGTACATATACGTTCGTAAGACGCTTTTCGTATCGGGTGATTGCCTTCGTAATGTATTCTGAGAATTGTCCTTCCCAACGGGTATGGGAGACAATGCTTTCAAAGTCAAGATAAAATATCTCACAGCCGAACTCCTTGTCAAAGGTATGCTCTCCGGGGGCCGTACTGATCAGCAACTCGATGAATTGGTCAATCGAATCAATCTCGTTGCACGAGGCAAGATGGTTGTTTCCCACATCTTCGTTCAGCAGGGCCTCAAAGTCCAAAGGCAGTTTGCAAAATTTCGTTTCCATATACGTCAGCGCCATTCGTTTTCAAATTCCTCGTTCGTAAATTTCAGTGTTCTCGCGGCAAACAGCAGGACGATGCTGCACTCATGGGTGGTATGGTCTATTCTTCGCCGGAAACGGATGCAGTTGCCCTCCGTAAACCGCAAGGCGAATGCGGCCTGTTGGTCGGGTTCGTCTTTCCGGTAAATCCGCAGGTCTCCGTCCTCGTACATCCTGCTGTACGCGGCCCATCTCAGCAGTCCGTCCCCCGGCATGCCGGTAAGCGTGCAGGTGACAAAGCCGCCGTATGCTTCACCCTCCGGCAGTCCGTTGCGGTCGGTATCGCGCTTGAATTTCAGGTCAAACTCCTCTACCGCGTAGGTCTCGTGGCAGACGGTCAGCCGCATCACGTACCGGTCATCTGGCACGGCGGAGTCTTTTCGTTTGAACAAAGAGGTAAACCAGTTCATGATTTCAAGTTTAAGTGACACGAATCACCCGCTTCCATTTCCCTGAAATGGATGGATAGCGAAGTCCGGCTTTCTTTTACTGTCGAATGCACATTGAGTTCAAGGCATTGGGCGCCTCTGAAACGGATAACTTCCTTGGGCGTACCGCTCATGCCGGAAGTGTTCATCACCTCTCCTTCTTTTAGGATTCTTGAATTGAACATCCATTCCAGCAGTTCTTCCGTAGGAAATCCCGCGACGCTTGCCCGCATCCTGCCTCCTTGGGGTTTGCCGGTTACTTGCCCGTTCGGACGGGCTTGTTTCTCAAAGTCATACTCATAACTCAGCAGCTCGTATGCCTGCACTTCCTCATGCTCCGAGGGTTCGGCGGTCCAGAACTTGATATACGATTGTGCACTCATATCCTTATATTATTTTATTCTTCTTCACTCGTCAGATTGGTTTGCAGCATGGCGGTCAGGGTACGTTCCTCGTTCATGCGTGACTCTACGAATAGCACCATGTCCTGACTGTCCAGATGTTTGCGTACATAGGCCCGCAGGTAGGCTTTGAATGCCTGCACCTTCGTCCGGTATTCCTCCAACGGGAGGGCGAAGATGTCCTGCGTTCCTATCCGTTCCAGTCCGTATTTCTCCAGTTCTTCTTCAAATGACTTCTTTGATGGATCATTGGAGATTGTATAAATGATTAATGTTTTATATTGCTTCATTTTATTATAGTAACTAATTAATTAGAAAATAATATATCAACGCCCCTAAAATCATTTCATAAATTGGTATACACCAAATCATCCAATTAGATATAATTTTATTCCTTACACAACCTTGATACTTTTTCATTAGATTTTCTATTTTTTTTTTACGGTACACTATAACACAAAAAGTAACAAAAATGAATAGTGGTGCGATCAAAAAAATGAGGCTTGGAATTCCATTTAAAAAATAAATATATACGCTATGAATATCAGCCCATTTTTTAATGCAAAAAAACAATATAACTATTGCTATTCCAACTATGTATGACAAGAAAATACATGTACTTAATATTGGAGGATCTCCATGTCGTTTGTACATTATATATAACCTATAAAAAATATAATCAATCATCATGCTATTTTCTATAAATAAAAGGTGACACAACTCTTGTATTATCTTGTGGCATAACAAAATACGGATTATAAAAATCTGTAGAGAAATTCAATTCTTCCTTATTCCGTATAGGAGCAATATTTTGTATAGGATCAACCTCATAATCATTCCCCCAAAGTACACCTCCATCCAATTCTTCATCTATCATATCACCTATTGTTTTATCAAAAAGACAAAGTCCCACAATATCTGCTGCAAAGAAAACACCACCAATAGCCCAACCAACTCCAGGTATTGTTGCGCAAAGTCCTGTTACCACAGTATAAATATCTGAAGCTTTAACATTCCCATTATTAAACATATTTACACCTGTAGAAAATACACTTAATGCAGTTCCAACCCTACCAGCTCTATTTAAAAATTTTCCCAAACTTTTTCTTATTGCACTTGATTTTATATTATATCCATTATTTCTTAATGATTTACTAATTTCATTTGACAAATCACGTCTAAATCTACGATTTGCTGCATTCTCTATATTCCATTTACTTTCCAGCCAGCCAACAGGAACTCCAATAAAAGCATTAGTCAAATCAAATGTCTTTAATATATCAGAAGTAAGTTGTTCACCATAATAGATATTAAAATCCTTCAAAGGAATAGTGTATTTTTCAATCTTATAATCATTATTCACCATTCCCTTAGCTTCCACAGTTAATGTTGCAGGAACACAATTATAATTAAGTAAAACCTCCACATCATTTAAACTAGAAACTTTCACTATTTTTTTACCAAAAGTATCAAATCCCATATTTACAGAAAAAGTTCCATCAAGATTGGAAAAACAAATAGCATTTTTAATTTGCTCTTCTGTCAAATGTAAACTTCTTATATATGATTCTGGAGAATAATCTATTCTTTGTATGGACTTCGAATAAAAAAAATAATTTCCATCTCTCCTATATAATGATTCATCAAGATATATTTGTTCTTCAAAGGCATAGCCAAGTCCTTCAACATATCCTGTATAAATAATATCCATTCTATTCATTTGAAAGAAATCATCTTTCGATATGAATGTTTGAGTTCTGTCATTGTATTCAGGCATAATTATAGTTATTTATTTCACCCATCTATTATCAAATTCAATACCATTCGCGTTTACACTCTCTGGAGAAAGAACCAATGTTGTTAATAATCCTTGTCCCATATTAATTATTCTATGTAATTTTATGCAGTATGCATTCGTAAACGCCACCTCAAATATCACCCCGGACGTACCAGTCTTGAATAGCACCGCCCCGTTCTTTTTCACCCACGGCTTGATGGCCCATCCGTAGATATTGTTTTTCACCGTTTGCGAAAGGACAATCATGATTCGCCCTCCGCGCACTTCTCCTTCCGGTTGGTTCTTGTTTCCGTCAACAGGCTGGTGGAAACCTATCTTGAACTGTTCTACCGCATATTCGTCGCCGTCAATGCTGAATATGACATTCACATCGCTGTCCACTTGTGGAAAATTAAAGAGTCCCATAACTTTTTCTTTTTTTAGAGTACCCACTGGTTTTCAAATTCTTCTGTACCGAACATCAGTTTCTGTGCCTGTACGGTCAGTTTGGTCGCAATATAGCCCTTACCCTGCCGGATATAGCTGATTTCCATATCCACACAGGTCGCTTTCTCAAAGAGTATCTTCTCAAGCGCGGAGCCTTGGTTATCATGCACGACGATGGCGCCGCTTTGGTATTTGCGCGCATCCAGCATCCACTGGATCATGTCCCGGTTGGGCAGGTGGGGATAGGTCACATAAAAGGTTCCGCCCTTGACTTCCGTCTGCACCTGTCCCTTGACATCTATCCCTTGGGCGAATCCGAATTCACAACCTATCAGTTGGTAACTGTCCTTATACATATCTGTCAGCGAGGTGGCTGCCAGATTGCCGATTTTTAAGAATACTGTATATCCAAACATAGTGCATACAAAATTTAGGAGTGAATATTCAAGGTTAATTCGTTTCGTTCATCCAGGCCGACCTCCAGTGTCTTTCCCTGGCAAAGTTCCTCTTTGATAATGAGGCGCGATATGGGTCTGCGCAGATAGTTACGGATTACGCCGGCCACTTGGCGTGCGCCGTATTTGGGAGTAAATCCCTTATGCGCAAGCATCTTTCGGGCATCATCACTGATGATGATGTTGATACCCTGTTTGTCCAGTAGTTTCTTGACCCCGTTGAATTGTATATCGAATATTTTCAATAGGATATCTTCGCTGATAGGGGAGAATGGGACAATTTCAGACAGGCGGGCAAGGAATTCCGGGCGGAAATACTGCCCCATCACTTCCATTATCTGGCTGGTGGTCGGTACATTGCCCGATTCCAGCTGTCTTGTCAGCCACTCGCTTCCCACATTGGAGGTGAACAGGATAATGGAGTTCGAAAAATCCCCTTCCTTTCCCAGCCGGTCATGCAGTTTCCCTTCGTCCATGATTTGTAGGAAAATGTCATATACGGAAGGGTGCGCTTTCTCTATCTCGTCAAATAGTACGACGGCGTATGGTTGCTGGCGTATCTTGTTGACCAGCATACCGCCTTCCTCATAGCCCACGTATCCCGGAGGCGCACCGTATAGCAGGGCGGCAGAGTGTTCTTCCTTGAATTCGGACATGTCAAAGCGGATCATGGACTTCTCGTCGTTGAATAGTGTTTCTGCCAATGCCTTGGCGAGTTCGGTCTTTCCGGTTCCGGTGGGTCCTAGCAGGAAGAAGGAGCCGATAGGTTGCCCCGGCTTGTTCATGCCGCTGCGGGATTCCAGAATGGCGTCCGTCAATGTCTTCAATGCCCGGTCTTGTCCGACGACCCTGCGCCGCAAATACTCCTCCATATTGAGCAGGCGTTCTTTTTCCTGGGACTGTATTTTACCGATAGGGATACCTGTCTTGCTGGCAACAACGGCAGCAACCTCATACACTTCCACCTGCTCTATTTCTTTCTCGGCAAACCGGAGAATGGCATTCAATGCGTTTCTCAGATAAGCTGCCAGTTCTTCATACTTCTGCAATTCATGGACATCCGTCTCTTCTGGTATGACTCCCAGCAGGATAGGGCTTAGCTTGTTGTGCATCAGAAATATCAGGTCCCTCAGTTCTTCTTCCTTCTCTACAGGCTCCTTTTCCGCCTGCTCAATTTCGTTCAATTGGCCAAGCAGGATTTCCGCATCGTTCTTGCCTGTTTCATTCACCATTTTAATGGCGGAGAGTGTCATGTCCAGCAGCCCTATGGCAGAATCCGGCAAACGGCGGTCTTTCACATACCGTTTGGCAAGGCGCACACATTCGGCTACTGCGTCCTCGCTGATTTTTACATGGTGGTAGTCCACATACTGTTTCTGTACGGAGTGCAGCATCTGAATGGCAGACTTCATGTCCGGCTCATTGATTTGTATCACCTCAAAACGGCGATTAAAGGCATGGTCCGGCTCGATGATCTTACGGTATTCGTCAATGGTAGTGGCGCCTATCACGGTCAGGTTACCGTGCGACAATTCGGGTTTCAGCACATTTCCGGCGCCCGAATTCCCTTGCCGGCTATCCAGCAATACATGGATTTCATCAATAAACAGGATAGCGTTGTCGATGCCGCGAAGTTCTTTCAGGATATTTTTCAGGCGGTCTTCAATTTCTCCTTTATAGGTCGCTCCGGCTATGAGTGAGGCATTATCCAGTTCAAAGATACGGGCTCCTTCCAGGAAGGAGGGTACTTTATGGTTCACGATATCCCACGCAAGCCCATAAACTAAAGCCGTTTTCCCGACCCCGGCATCGCCGACAATCAGCACATTGGATTTGCTGAGGCTGCCTAAAATCTCCATGATCATGCGGTTCTCGCGGTCACGGTTGATTACCGGATGCAGGCTGTTCGTCGCAGCAGCGGTAAGATCCATACAGTATTTGGTTAAAAAGGAAGATGAAGATGAATTGGGTGACAAGACAGGACTTTCCGTCATGGAAACGGGAGGGTTGCCTGACGGCTCATTATTATATATGGAACGGATATCCTTTTCCAGTATGGGAAAGGATTTGAGCTGGTCGCTCGAAAAGGCGACTCCCGGCTTTGCCAGGGCAGCCAATACACATATAGGGTTAATATCGAACAGCCCTAGCTCTATGCGCACATCATCGGCAGCACGGAATAGGCTGCCAATCTTTTCCGAAGGCTTGATTTCTGACAGCTGGGTGGATTTCGGGCATTGCTCGATATGGACATCCGCCCATTCTTCCAGATAGCCTAAATCCTTACCTATACTTAATATAAAATCTCTTAGCCCTACTTCCTTATGAAGTAAGGCTTTCAATAAATGCGAAGGGGTATAATACTCATTCGCATTTTCACGGGCCACTGCCTGTGCTATGTTAAGCGCAATTTTTATAGAATCATCAAGATTAATGAAACCAACTCCTGTATCCATAATCAATAAGATTTAAAATTGCGCAGGAGAACACCGCAAATATAAGGCAAAAAACGAAAATCCGCTACTTTTAGAGCGTTTTTTTTATGCCTGAGGGCATTTTTTCGAGAAAAATCGAAAATTTTTCCTAAAACGCTTTGTTATTTCAGCAAAATGCCATAAATTGAGCACCGAAATTAGAAGTCAAAAATGACGGGGCAACCGGTCATGGATGAGGGATAATTTCAGAATTAACATTTTTATTAACTTAAAACATTGAGAATATGGCATTTAAAGCGTCATTTAAGTTCTCGGACTCGAAAGAGTTTGATGTGTTGAGATGGGATGTCAAGTTCAACCGTGATGTGGATCCTAAGGGTCGTCCGGCATCTGACATCTATGGTGGTACAATTAATGTCGAGGTTGAATCAACTCCGGATACGATTGTACTGGACAAAATGTTCAAGCAGTATCAGCCTGTAAACGGAAACATCGTCTTCAAGAAAGCAGACGAGGATGCCAAGATGAAGGAACTGGTATTTGAGAACGGGTATATTGTGAAGTACGAGGAGGCACTGAATGTAGCGAACTCATACCCAATGACAATCAAATTCTCCATCTCTGCTCAAACAGTGAAGATGGCTGATGCTACATTTGTACAAGACTGGCCGGAAAACAACTAACCGTTGTTTCTAGTCAAATTCTTGGAGTGCCGGAATATACCAATTCCGGTTATTTCGGCACTCAAAAACATACCGACCAGTCGGATTAATAAGTGGGAATTAAATAGATATTAATAAGTATGGGAGCAAGTTTTCTGAATTTGGTAGCCACCAAGGTAACCGTGAAGGGGGAAGAACAAAAATTCGTTTCTTTACGCCTTCATCAAGGTTTCAACCGGCATCACACGTTTACTATAATTGTAAACTATCTGTCGCCTAACAACACCTTTCAGCAGACTCCGGAGAAATTCATCAATTACATTGGGGAGACTGCCAATATTTCATTCGTCCACAAGCAGACCGGAGAAAGCTATGATTTCGAAGGGATTATCAATCAGGTGGAAATGATTGGAAGTGTGGGCGAAACGGGCGGAGTGGCTATTCATGGAGCAAGCCCTACTATACTGTATGAAAATAACAAGACACTCGACTCATGGACGGATCAGACCTTATCCGCCATTATAAAGGAAGTGACACAGGAGTACGGAAAAGTCAATCTGGTCTCTAATCCTGAATATGATTTGCCTATCCCTTACATGGCACAATACAACGAAAGTGTCTTTGATTTTATGAATCGCCTTTCGGCCCTGTATGGGGAATGGTTTTATTACGATGGCGCCAAAACTTATTTTGGCAAGCCGGACAAGGAGGACGACCCTAAGAAGATCTTGTATGACGTGGACTTGGAAGAAGTAAGGTTGGTAGCCAATCTGGTACCGGGGAAATCTGCCAGATACGATTATGTAGCGCAGGAGAACAAAATACATAAGGCAGATACGCCCGCTAAACCGGAAGGAATGAACGACCTCCAGTCCATTGCTCATGGCTGTTCGGAAAAGGCTTACAGCGCCCGCACCACTTCTGCGGCAAATCCGCATATCACAGACAAGGCGGGATTGGACGAACAAATGAAAATTGTAAAGAATTCATCCGGTGCCGGTCTCTTGAATATAAAGGGGATCGGAAAAACATGCCGGATCCGGATCGGAGAGGTTATTGACGTGGCTTTTCCGGATAGGATGAAATTGTCTCCTTTAGGGAAATTCCGTATTACTGAAATCACCCACGAGGTGAATCGGGACGGACATTATATGAATAGTTTTGTCGGCATCCCGGATCAAATGACACATATCCCTATGCCCAATGTGAAAATGCCGTTGGCATTGCCTGAGTTGGCAACGGTGGAGAAGAACGATGACGAAAAAGGACAGGGACGCGTGAAGGTTGTCTTTGATTGGCAGAAAAAGGGAAAAACGACCAATTGGATCAGGGTACAGAGCCCTAATGCGGGAACAAGCGATGCGGTATCCAAAAACCGGGGATGGGTATTTGTTCCGGAAGTCGGGGACCAGGTGATGGTCGGTTATGAACACGGCAATCCGGACCGTCCTTATGTAACCGGAGCCATGTTTCACAAGGACTCGGGAAAGGGCGGAGACAAGGACAACAAACTGAAAAGTATCATCACCCGAAGTGGAAACACCATTCTTTTTGATGATGAAACGGGAAGTATCACCATTATGGACCAGACTGGGAAACAGCTTATTGTTCTGGATGGGAAAGATACGATTAATATCATGGCAAAGAAAACGGTGACAGTCACCAACGAAGAAGAGTCGGTTATTATCATGGATGGCAGGTCTATCGGCTTGCAGTCTGATACGATTTCCATTGAAGGGAGGAAAAGCATTACACTGTTGTCAGGCGGTGAGAACATGATACTCAGCGGTGAAAAGAAGATAATCGGCAGCAGTGGAACCAATATCAAGCAGGAGGCTTCCAAAGGATATGACTTGAGTACTCAGAAAGGCACAGTCAAAGGTACAAACTTGTCAATCGAAGGCACAGCCGATGTAGCGGTAACAGGAGGAATCATAAAGTTCAACTCATAAAACCTCAGGATATGGGAGCATCTGCGTCTGTTGTACAGGAATACTTTAAGGCGGTCGATTATTGGGCGGATATTGCCGATAAGAAGGACTGGAAACTGGCTATATGGATTGTCGGACAGAACGATGTGGATTTGGTTGACAGGTTCTTGGAAATCGAACGCTCGCCTGTCGGACAGTTCGAGGATATTTTCTTCCGGTTTGACACGCCGTATGAGGGAAGCGGGGATGAATACACCGAACAGCTATGGCAGGAATATGCCGGCTGGTTCTCAGAAGAAGTGGAGGAAAAATACGACATCATCAAGGCCTTGCGGCACGATGGGCTGTTGAAAGAAGAATATGTCCCGGACACGTCTGTCGAACATACGGCAGCCAATCTGTGGAAAGAGATGTTGCGTTTCAAGGCATGTATATCCGGATTGGAGAATGCCTGTTTCTGCATCTATTTTCCTCCGGGACAGGAAAGGGGGCTTTCCAGGACCGAATGGTTCAAGAAGGTCTTGGAAGAAGGGATTCCGCAGGGAATCCGGTTAACGACCATTGACATGAAGAAAAACAGAAGTGTCAATCTGGATGAATCGCCGGCTGTAATTTATATCTGCCCAAAGTTCGATATGGCGGCGGCCCTGCATAACCGGATGGCACGGAGCGATACGGGCAATGACCTGATTGCACCCGAAAACCGGTTCAAACAGCAGGTGAGTGCCGTCATGGATTGCACACAAAAGCAGGATTGGAAATTGTTGGACAAGGAAATCCGGAAACTGCTGGATGTTGCCGGGGAGTTGAAGGATACGAATATATTGACATCCGCTCTGTTCATCGCCGCTGAAGCGTGTTATGCGATTCGGGAATACAAACATAGCATAAAGTACAGCGACGATACGATCAGGGAAGCGGAAAAGGCAATGGATAATGGCGAAGCGGCTGGATATAGCTACTGGAAAATGGCAACTTCCATGAAAGCGGCTGTCCTGACGGCAGAGAAAAAACGGGAGGAAGCAATTGCACTGTATGAGGGACTGGCGGAGAAAGCTATCGGACAAAAAGATCCCTACTATGTCATGGAAGGTTATCGTATGTGTGGCTTTTTACGCTACGAGGAAGGCCAGCTGAATCAGGCTTTCGAGTATTTTCTGCTTGCTTTGGCAGCCGGGAGTTATCTTTCCGAAGAAATCAGACGGAACTCCACGTTTACTTATGCGGCATATCTGGCGCTCCACACTGGCAGGCAGGTACGTGCGCCGATTGATATGGAGGTCTTGGAAGGGCAGCTTCAGGAATGGCTGGGAGAAGATTGGAAACAACTGGTGGAGGGTCCAGCCATGCAGCAGGCAAAAGCCAGAAGAAAAAGTAAGATTTTCGGATGAGTGAGATTTACTAACATATTTTTTTAATTATAAAACAGATTAAGTATGGATTTAGGAAATTACGGAATAGGCGGAAATGAAGTGAAAATGGATGCCTCCGAAGGTATTGCGGAAATTCCACAGAACCGGACATTATTGGTTGAACAATTGACAAAGGACGAACCGGTAGCTCCCGAAGTGGTCATCGGTCTGACTAGCATTGACGAAGTCTTTGCACATTTCCAGCCGGAAATTGATATAGAGTTCGCTGATGCGGAAGGGGCTCCTGTTGAAGAGAACTTCCGTTTCCACAATGTGGGAGATTTCTCCGTGAAGAAAATGACGGAACAGAGTCCTTTCCTGTCGGGGCTGAATGCGGAAAAACAGTTTGCTGACAGGATGGAGAAGTCGTTACGGTCTAACAAGGTGCTGCAACGGGTTCTGGAAAACCCGGCTACACGCAAGGCGTTCGTCAATACACTGTCTATCATGTTGGACGAATTAAAGGAAAATGAGAACTCTAACCCTGTAAATGAATGAGAACCATGAGCGAACAGAACACACAGAAGGAAACCGCAGTACAGCAACAGCAGGCTGCGGTACAAACCAAAAACTTGAATGCGGAGTTACAGGCTTTGGCAAAGTTCGGAGGTTTCAACGTCTTGGAATCTTCGGTGGACGGCATACAGAATTTGAATCCGGAACGTAAGGCACGCCGGAATATATTCCTTACTGACCGGGAACGGGCTAACGAGCGTAAGGAACTGAGAAAAAGGATTGAGATGTGGATAGATATGCTGAAAGACGGCAAGTCCATCAGCGAAATGGTGGATTTGTGCCAGAAAAAGTCTGCTGCCGTCTCTGACCTGCTCTCTCAAAATCAGCTGAAGGCGGTAGAAGAAGTGAAACAATTGGAAAAATCATACCGCACGGTCATGCTTTTCTACAAGAATACGGATGCTGACAAGATTAAGAACGTATCCATTGTCAACGCTTCCATGGCGCAGCTTACCGATTTGGACAACTCTTTCTTTATCGATGCTATTGCCGACGAGCTTCGTGCCAACTATGACCGTTTGGATTTACGTACCAATTATTCACTGCTGGTAATCCCCGGATACCTGGGTTCCAACAAGGTGGTGGAGAAATGGGCAAAAATAGCGCATGACAACAAGGTTATGATTTTCACTGATTTTGCAGACCTTGAAAAACCGGATGATGTGATTGAGATGTTCTTCGATTCCAATCTGACAGGTGGCGATGTCTATAAGTCCAATGTCTGCATGACATGCAACTATCTGGTAGGACGTGGACGCTATACCGAATTGGGAGAAACCGAGGACTTGCTGATTCCACCTTCGGCTGCACTGGCTGGCAGTGTGTACAAAACCGTGATGGCACAGGTCACTGCCGGAAAGAAGTACGGCTCTATGAGCGAGGTGGACAGCGTGGCTTTCAACCTGAAGAAGAGCGAAATCTCCGAAATAGAAAAGATTGGTCTGATACCGATGGTAAAGGAATACGGCAAAGTCATGGCTTTCTCGGCAAAGACCTTGTTCAACGGTGACAATCTGGGCTTGCAGACCTACTCGGTGGTACGTGTGTTCGATTGGGTGACAAAGGTCCTGATGGATTTTCTCAACCGCCGTGCCTTCGAAAATTGGAACAGCAAGGCTGAAAGGGATTTGCGCGGGCAGATTAGCAATTTCCTGGACAGCATACAAGGTCCCGGACGCCTGATTGAAAAATTCAAGATCCTGCGCTTCGAGAGAGACCCGAAGCAGAAGGACCGTATCTTCCTCGACATTCACCTGACTCCCTATTTCCCGGCAAAGAGCTTTGTCATCAAGCTGGAGGGAACGAAGGGGGATGATGAAAATGAATGGAACAGCGATTATGCACAGGATGCATAAATGAGTATTTTTAGAAGTAACTGAAGGGTCCGGCGGGGCTCTTCAGCTACTCTCCTTTTTACATCCTAAAAAATTCTCACTATGTCAGATGTATTCAAAAATATAGCTGACGCCGTTGATAGCAACAGCGTCAGACGGGGCTTTTCCGACCTTTTCACGGCCTCGAAAGCGGCTCTGGACAGGCTCCAGTCAGGTCTGGCAGGAGCTCTTCCTTCCGTGCCGGGCATGCCTGTGGCCAAGTTCGGCGACCTGTCCGTGGGCATCGACACGCACCCCACGGTCACGCCGCCT
>NZ_NFJG01000229.1:0-1245 GCF_002159755.1 Bacteroides sp. An269 | reverse complement strand
TTCATATTATACAGTTCCGAAATTTGTCGAACATTCCCGGTTTTCATTCACGCATGATTTTGTCTATCATTTTCCGGTTGGCTTTCACCACGTCCTCCGTGTCGATGGAGGAAAGATAGATTTGTGTGGTCTTCAGGTTTTCGTGGCCCAGCCCCTTGCTGATGACGGACAGGCTGGTGCCCATGTCACGCATCGCGCTGGCCCAGGTATGCCTCCCCGTATATGTCGTCAGGGATGTACGCAATCCGGCCATCGCGCCGATTTTCTTCAGGTAGTAGTTCACCTTATGCTCCATTCGCTCGTACTGCCGCCGTTCCGTGCCGTCCGTTTTAGTGATAATGGGTAAGAGATACGGACTGCCTTTCGCCAGGTGGATGTAGTTGTCCACAATGTCCTGCATAACGGATTCCCAACCGACGGTCAGCTCCTGTCCGGTCTTCTTGCGGCTGTAGTGCAGCTGCCCGTTTCGGATGTCGTCTTTCTTCAAATAGGCAAGGTCCACAAACGAGATGCCCTGCAGATAAACGCTCAGCATGAACAGGTCACGTGCGAAAGCGATGACGGAGTCCTCGGGCAGACGGAGCAGCCTGATGGCACGCAGTGAACTTAACGGTATGGCTCGTTTGGCGGTCTTGGCGAACCCTGTGAACACGTGGCGGAAAATGTTTTTGTCGGTTGTTAATCCTGCCTCGACGGCCTTGCGGTAGAGGGTGCGCAAGGTGCGCAGGTAGCACGACGAGGAGTTGCGCTTCACGCCCCGTCCTTTCAGCAGTTTTCCTCCATGGGGTTTTCCTCCATGCCGTAGTGGAGGATTGACAAAATAGGCAGAAGATTTGATGCATGCGCAAAGCAAGTTAGGACATGAAGTTGTTGCATTATATCCGAGTGGAATATCTAGGCTCGCGTCATCAACCAACAGTTGAAAGAACTGGAAAGTACGGCATGATTGGCGAAGACTATCTATCCCAGACTTCTACCCCATGTGGAATATTCCATTACGGAAGACGGGCGAAGCCTTATACCCATTGTCCGGATGCTGGAACAATGGGAAAATGGCTTCCGCCCGAAGATGATACGGATATTGAAAGAAGAAGGTGACAAATTTTAATCTTGTACACTTATTCGTGTATCTTCTAAGAAGCTGTTTTGAATTTATCGTGCGATGATTTGGGATGAGTTTTTGAGGCATTTTCGCTTCTGTGATGAGGAAGATAGCGGGCTATCTGACGAAGAACAGAAGCGGAA
>NZ_NFJG01000228.1:0-1404 GCF_002159755.1 Bacteroides sp. An269 | reverse complement strand
TTATCGTTATCGGAGAGGAAAGCCCCATAACAAGGGATGAAGCCGGGATTACGACCATCAGCATTTACGACTTCTTGCTTAAGGAAAATTCACTGGAACTTTAAGATGAACCTAATGATTGGCGGAGGAAATGGCAGGATGCCGACGGTCATTCTGCCCCTCCCGCCAACTCTTTCGCTACTTTTCCAAACCGTCCGGTTTGTTTCTCCGATTCTTTTCGTACCTTTGGGCGGCGGAATTAAGATTGCCAAATACAAATTCAATGAGAAAAGCCAATGCTATAAAGTTCACGATATACTTCTTGCTTTTCGCTGTTATTCTATACTTTGAATATTATGCGATAGAAATGCAAGGGGGAGAATGGATTGCCCATGACGACCGCAGACCTTTGACAAGCATGATGGCACTAATTGGCATTTGTCCCATTTATATATTGTATGATATAGCGATACGCAATACGTTGTGTCGGTTGTCCGCTCTTCTGCTGCAAGCTGTTTTTAACCTTTGGAGCTTATTATGGTTTAGCGCACTGCCGACACTTGGCACCTACGAAGCGGAATATGAACGCACAGGGGTACTGCCGGAGAATATGATACCGTCTGATGAAAACAACTTCTACTTTTGTTGGATTGTTGGTGCAATCATCATGACTTATCTTACGGTGGTAATGATTATTTCTTATGCTATGAAACTATATGCCGATAGCAAACAACTTAATCACCCCAATAGCGATTAGTTGCCAGATATTATAAATTGGGACAAATGATTCATTGGCAAAAGATAGTAAGGACGATATGGGCGTTAGACGATAATATATCGTTTTTTTGCCATAATGTAAAGCAAGCATGAAAGCAATCAGACTGATAAAATTCTTCTTCGATGCAATGTATTATCAATTCTTCATATTCAACCGGGACAAATTTCGGTTGGAAAACCCGCATGAAAGAACTGTGATGCTATTTTGCGGACTATTATTTTTACCTGCAATAGTGTTTATTTATCCATTGGTCAAAGAGAACTTCGATTATGATTTGCCGTTTATTTTTTTCATTTTAATCAATTACATCATGTACCGTTTTATGAGCAGGTATTACATCAAAAAGAAAAAGGGAATTGAAATAATGCGGGAAAAGCCATTGCTGTTTGGCAGTCAAAGGTTCTCCTGTATCATGTCTTGGGTGATTTATCCTCTTTGGGGCATATTGCTTTATTATATGATTAAGTACAAGTATTGGCTGAATTTCATATAATCATTTTTTTGCTTGCCGCGAACGCAAGTTTTCCCTACCTTCGTAGGCTAAAAACATAAACCCCTTACGCTTATGATAACAAACCGGGAAGAAGTGCTGGAGAACGCCTTGCGGGTGTTCGCCAAGATGAACTACGAGAAGGCAAGTCTGGTGA
>NZ_NFJG01000227.1:0-1406 GCF_002159755.1 Bacteroides sp. An269 | reverse complement strand
AAGTTGCTCAGGATTTTGCCGTGTCAGATTTTTCACTTATCTTAGTGTTGCAATTAGAAAACAAGCGAAAATCGTAACAAGGCGCTGAAAAGGTACAAATAAAATTCGAAAAACTCACACCTTTTGGAGGAATTTTTTCAATCATGGAGAAATTTGACTCCATGCTTTCACCCGTTATCGACTCAACACTGGGTCAGAGATGCCGCAGTATCATCGGATATCAGTTCAGCGAGATAGTCCGTTCGCTGATGAGCGTTTATTTCTGTGGCGGCTCATGCGTGGAAGACGTAACGTCACAACTGATGCGCCATCTCTCGTATCATCCTACCCTTCGTACATGCAGCTCTGATACCATCCTCAGAGCCATCAAGGAACTGACACAGGAAAACATCTCCTATACTTCCGACCAAGGCAAGACCTATGATTTCAATACTGCAGACAAACTCAACACATTGCTTATAAACGCTTTGGTTTCTACAGGCGAGTTGAAGGAAATTGAGGAATACGATGTTGACTTTGACCATCAGTTCCTTGAAACGGAGAAGTATGATGCAAAACCGACCTACAAAAAGTACCTCGGCTACAGGCCTGGCGTATATGTTATCGGTGACAAGATAGTCTATATCGAGAACAGCGATGGCAACACGAATGTGCGTTTTCATCAGGCAGACACCCATAAGAGATTCTTCGCTCTTCTGGAATCCCAGAACATCCGTGTAAATCGCTTCAGGGCAGACTGCGGTTCCTGCTCGAAGGAAATCGTCAGTGAGATAGAGAAGCATTGCAAACATTTCTACATCCGTGCCAACCGATGCAGTTCGCTCTACAATGACATCTTTGCTCTGAGAGGATGGAAGACGGAGGAGATTAACGGCATCCAGTTCGAACTCAATTCCATTCTCGTTGAGAAATGGGAAGGCAAGTGCTATCGTCTTGTCATCCAGAGACAAAGACGCAACAGTGGCGACCTTGACCTGTGGGAAGGCGAATACACTTACCGTTGTATTCTGACCAACGATTACAAGTCATCGACAAGGGACATTGTTGAATTCTACAATCTGCGTGGCGGCAAGGAACGTATCTTTGACGACATGAACAACGGATTCGGTTGGAGCAGGCTCCCCAAGTCATTCATGGCGGAGAATACTGTCTTTCTTCTGCTTACTGCATTGATACACAATTTCTACAAGACCATCATGAGCAGGCTTGACACCAAGGCTTTTGGGCTCAAGAAAACGAGTCGCATAAAGGCTTTTGTCTTCAGATTCATCTCCGTACCTGCCAAGTGGATCATGACTGCAAGGCAATACGTGCTGAATATCTACACAGAGAACCGAGCTTATGCAAAACCCTTCAAAACAGAATTCGGATAAGAATCCTTTCTTTCCGGTTTGAATCTGCGTATT
>NZ_NFJG01000226.1:0-1448 GCF_002159755.1 Bacteroides sp. An269 | reverse complement strand
TGTAAGCATTCGATAAACTACAGTCATTAAATATCTATATAATGATAGCGACTGTTACTATTGGATTCATAGTGACAGTCGCTATAGTTTTGTTGAACCTGTATGTTGACGTTGTGGTTAGTTGGCGGATTCTACAGTTTGTTTGGTCAACAGGCTCTCCGGATGTTGCAGTTTCCATTTGTGCGGAAGAAGGTTAAGCAGTTCCTCATCAGCGGACTTCTTATGATAAGGCATTTGGGCAATGATATCCTTCAGGTAATCCCTTGGGTTCACATCGTGTGCCTTGCAGGTGGCCAGCAGGGAACAGATTACAGACATGTTAACGGCAGCCTCGTGATTACCGCAGAAGAGATAGTTCTTGCGCCCCAAAGTAATTGGCCGGATGGCATTTTCCGCCAGGTTGTTGTCCAAAAGCAGGCGTCCGTCCTCCAGGCATCTCATCATGTTGTCCCACCGGGTATAGGCATACGAGACAGCTTTGCCGATTAGCGATTGGGGACTGTATTTGATGCCTTCCGTTTCCATCCACGTCTTCATGGCCTCCATGATTGGGCGTGTCAGTTCCCGGCGTTTCGCTTTGCGTCCGTCGGACGACAAGCCCGCCTTATCGCAGCAGTGCTCAATCCTGTACATGTGCTGTATCTGGGTCAGCCCATATTCGGCTTCCTTTTTGTTTTCACCCAAGGCATGCTCAAAATCACGACGGATATGCGCCATGCAATTGACCAGCCGCACGTTGGGGTTGGTCTTGAAGGCTGTCTCATAGCCTGCAAAACCGTCGCATTGAAGGTATCCTTTGAAGTGGTATTGGCTTGCCAGTGATTCGATGACCGATCCGGACCGGGATCCCATGTCATAATGGAAGATGACCAGTTTTTCCATGACCGACCTGACCATCCAGAGGTATTCCTTTTCCGCCTTGTGCTTTCCTCTGTTGATGACCGGGATGGTGGTCTCGTCCGCCTGCACATAGTCGCAAGAGAAAACCTCTTTCTTAAGCGACTCATACAGGGGCTTCAGCAGTTCTACCGTCTTCTTGAACCATCCGTCCAGCGTGCTTTCCGTAAGGCCTTCCAGCCCGAGATGCCTGTATTGCTGTATCTGACGGTAGAACGGGACGTGGTATTCATACTTCTGAAGCAGTATCTCGGCAAGCAGGCTGGTATCAGCGATGCACTTGTCAACAGGCATCAGCGGCATGGGGGCAATCTCCACTCCTTTCTGTCCAGCCGGAGGAAGCATGGTGCTGTCCTTGAGTGCATATTTGGGACGGATGATTTCCTTGACGTAAAGCATCCCCGGCTTGTGTTTGACGACTTTTGTTATCTCTTCGCCTATTCTACGGTATAAAGACAGGTCAACACCTGTCGGTTCTATTGTCTCGGTCTCCAGTACGGGTAAGTCCTCTATCATTTTTCGGTTCTGACGATTCTGCTTCCGTACTTCCG
>NZ_NFJG01000225.1:0-1512 GCF_002159755.1 Bacteroides sp. An269 | reverse complement strand
TTCAAGTTTCGCAAGTTCAACTTGCAGCTTTTAATCTATAAATGTCGCAAATATGTTTCATATCTTCCTCCCTGTTGATGATAGCCTGATAGATATCTTCGTCAGTCAATCCGAAGAGTTCCGCAACCGCAATGACCAGTTCTTGCATGACACCCCATATCCTTTCCGCAACGGACAGTTCCAAAGAATCCTTGGTTACGTCCTCAAAGAGCTTTCCCATGGTCTCGTAGGCTGCAAACCTCTTCACTAAGGAAAGGATGTTGTATTGCAAAGCCGTCAGGGATGTCGCCGCGATTTGCGAGGCGAAGTTGCCGGCCTGGCATTTGCCCAGCCCCAACAGCCCCTTCGCTTCCTTGAACACGACTTCCAAAGACCACCTTTGGGCATAAATCCGGTACGCTTCAAGGAACTCAAGCCGTATGTCCGTGGTCATCAGGCCGTTCCATGCGCCCCGTTTGCTTCTCCTGACAAAGTACAGGCGTACCTTGGTATCCGCAAAGGTCACGTCCGCCACGATGTAATAGCAACGCAGTCTCCTGCTGTACTTCCGCCTGCCTTGCCTGTCAAGGTGCCTGATCAAGGCCGGCGCGGTATAAGGCTTCCCGTCCAGACAGTATTTTGTCCTGCTGTTTTCTCCCACCTTGATCATGCCCAGGTAATCGCACCTGACGTGGCGGGAGCGGATGAACCGGATGACATCCTTGCAGGCGAACCAGCTGTCTGCCAGCACATACCTGAACCTGACCCCTTTGCGGATGGCGCGTCTTATCATGGCAATCATCAGGTCGGTTTTCTTTGCCGTGTATTCACCGATACGCTCCTGCAAGGCGTCGCCGCTGTCACGTCCTTTGGTGAAACGTCTTGCGAGCTCTTCATCGGACATCCCGAACTTTCCATCCTTTCCTTTTTCACCCAGCAGTGCAAAATCCAGAAGCATTTGGGTTGTCCCGTCCGTGACGGCAAGGAACAATGCCTTGAAACCGAGGATGCACCTGTGATGGACATGGGAAAACACCCTGCCGATGTTCTCCATGCGCCGTCCCGTCTTGGGATAGTCCGTGTCATCGACTATCAGACAGACCGTGCCTTCCTTGCGCCCGGAGCGGAGTCTGATCTTCGACCAAAGCTGGAGGGTGAGGTGATAGACGGACTTCCGCCAGTTTATCTTGGGATTACTCATGAAACGGTAGAACACGTCTTTCTTGCATCCCAGCAAGCCGCTTAAGGAAGACCCGGTGAAACGATAAGGGTTACGGACCATGAAACACGGGTACAACAGCAAAGCCTGGAACACCTGCAACAACGGATACACATTGTTGCACTTGCTCTTCATGCCGAACAAGGTGGATTCATTCATTCTTAACCATTTGATAACGTCCAGTATGGAATACATCGCTTTATGCGCGTCATTTTTTCTAAAAAATGCGCTGATTTCTGAAAGAAAGTCTGTAACTTTGTGCAAGGGCATAGGGCTGAGTAATGTTTTGATTTGCAACTATAAAATTACTCATT
>NZ_NFJG01000224.1:0-1583 GCF_002159755.1 Bacteroides sp. An269 | reverse complement strand
GGATGAGTTTTTGAGGCATTTTCGCTTCTGTGATGAGGAAGATAGCGGGCTATCTGACGAAGAACAGGAGCGAAAAGAACCAAAAAATCGCCCAAAGCACACACGAAAAAGGATACATCAAGCCAAGAAAAACTTTTTGGAGAAATTCAAAACAGCTTCTAAAATTGCAAAGGTGCAGGAGGAGTGAAGATTCTGCGCCTTTGCAATTCTTATGTAGGGGTGTATGCGATACACTTCTACGAGTCATTGGTTGTTTTTTAACCGTCTGTTGTGAAAAGGAACAATCTCCATAAATGTTATTTAATTTTTAAAAAATCGTCCAATAAGAATAATAATTGGCATAATAACTGCTATTATTAAAGTTTGTATGGCTATTTCTGATATAGAAATATGGTTATTCGATAGATATTGAAATATTGAAGAAAAAATAGGCCATAATACTATAAATAGCAAGTAAAATGTGATTTCGTTTTTTCTTATAAATTTTTTGTTGTTCATAATTTCTACGTTTTTAAAGGTTATAGAGATTGTTCCTAATTTTTCATTTAATGTGGCGAAAAGAGGCATACTAAAGTGTTGTGTCTTGGTCCTTTTCGACAATGCAAAATTAGATAACCTTTTTGTGAATGAGGCTGTTACAGGTGTAACAATATCGTAGAAAAGTGTAACATTTGCATTACGTATATGAACACGTGTGGTTGTTTAGGTCTTTTTATTGTTTTAATTTACCCATTTCCGGACAATGTTTTTCAATTTTCCAGCTTCATAATTTTCACCTAATTTGGTTAGAATATCATGTTCTCTACGGTATACTGTTTGTCTGGTTAATTGTAGGAGTTTTCCTCTATCGGTAGCTGAATAGTCGGTCAATAGTAGATAACAATAATTTTGTTCACTTGGAGTGAAACAAAATTGGTTGCTATATTGTAGTATGATGTCTTTTTGGTCTAATTCGTTGGCAAGGCTTCTCCAATCTTTTTCGGATAGTGTTTCTTTGGAATGTCCTTTTTGTTTATAATCTATAAGGATATGTTCTATTTTAGTACGGGCATCTGAATGTTGTATGATTTCTTGTAAAAGAATGTCACGCTGGGCGTTTAAGTTTCTTAACTCTTTTTGTAAAGTTGCTTTTTTGTTAATATCAGATTGTTGGCAGGTGAGTTTATACTGTAATTGTTCGATTTGGATTTCTTTTTGTTTTAATTCTTTTTGAAGGGATTGATAACCCTGGTTCATCCTTTCTTTTTTCGCGTGAAAAAGTTTTATTGTTTCTTTATGTCTTTTTCGTGTAGTATATAACCAAATGGTGCATAAAATGATTCCATAGAATGATGTCTTGAAATATTCTTTGATGTCAAATACAAAAATGCCGCTTAAGAAAGGGGATAATTGATTCCAGCACCATCCGGTGATGGTTAAAGCAAGAGTGGTTATTGCGAGGAAAGTAATGGTGGGATGAGAGATTTTCTTCATAAAATAAGAAGCTGTTTTGAATTTATCGTGCGATGATTTGGGATGAGTTTTTGAGGCATTTTCGCTTCTGTGATGAGGAAGATAGCGGGCTATCTGACGAAGAACAGGAG
>NZ_NFJG01000223.1:0-1587 GCF_002159755.1 Bacteroides sp. An269 | reverse complement strand
CTTCGGCATCCTTGAGCCCAAATCATTAAAAATGATTTGTTTCATGACTTCCTTTTGTCTTAATAAATAATACGATTTTCCTCCGTCCAGCCAAGGCAATGCCAGCGTCCAGAGGTGGCAATCACTCAGTTTTTGCGCGTATGTTTTTTCTTTCGGCTGAGGATTCCTCTTGCAGGTGTTTGTAAAGCACTTGCTGGTCGGAAGTCAGCACAGCCGCAATGTCTGTTATCAGCTTTTCCATTGCTTCTTTACGCTTTTCTTTGGGGGCGGTGTCTATGCAATGTGACGCAGGAACTTGCAGTCAATGCTATCATAGCCATTATCGCCATTCCCAGTTTTCTAGTTAGTCTCATACTGTTCAATGTTTTAAGTTATACATTCATGTTGTCCGTTCCCGTTCGTAAGCTCGTTTGAGCGGACGTTCTGCTTATAAGACCCGGCAAAGTAATAAAAGTAAAAAACGTTCATGCAATTTTTTGAATATTCCATAGATTTCTGTAAATCTGGTACAATCATCTGTGATTTGGTTAGGCGGTATATCGTGGAAAGGGGGTATTTTTGTATCAAGTAATAATCATAAAAATCTTGACTCCTATGAAATCTATTCAACTGAACATCAGGAAAGTCATCCTTTTGGGGATGCTTGTATCAACAACTAATATTCAAATGACTATGGCACAAGAAAAGATTACACAGACTGCCGGACGTGTGCAGTTGGGAGAATTTGCCCCCGAATTTGCAAAGGTAAACGATGATATCCTTTTTGGAGAAGTATGGAACCGTCCCGGGCTGAGTCCGCACGACCGCAGCATGATTACAATTGCTACACTGGTAGGAAAAGGCATTATCGACTCTTCACTTACGCATCATTTGCAGTTTGCCAAGAGCAACGGCGTGACCCGTACCGAGATTTCCGAACTGTTGACCCACGTGGCTTTCTATGCCGGATGGCCCAATGCATGGGGAGCTTTCCGTCTGGCGAAAGACGTATGGGCGGAAGATGTGGCGGACGATAACGGAAAGGCAGCTTTCCAGCGCGAAATGATTTTCCCTATCGGCGAGCCCAACACGGCATACGCACAGTATTTTATCGGAAACAGTTATCTTGCCCGTGTGTCGGGTGAACAAGTTCCTTTCTCGAATGTGACCTTCGAGCCGCGCTGCCGTAACAACTGGCACATTCATCATGCCACGAAGGGAGGTGGTCAGATGTTGGTTTGTGTAGCCGGACGCGGCTGGTATCAGGAAGAAGGGAAGCCTGCCGTACAGATGCTTCCAGGCGATGTGATACACATTCCGGCGAATGTAAAGCACTGGCATGGAGCGGCAGCCGACAGTTGGTTTGCACACCTCGCTTTCGAAGTTCCCGGAGAAAACACTTCCAACGAATGGCTGGAACCTGTTACGGACGAGGAATACGATAAGCTGAAATAAAAAACGCCGTAGATTCTCATTTTTTCACCACAGATTACGCAGATTAAGAAGCTGTTTTGAATTTCTCCAAAAAGTTTTTCTTGGCTTGATGTGTTCGTTTTCGTGTGTGCTTTGGGCGATTTTTTGGTCCTTTCCGCTTCTGTTCTTCGTCAG
>NZ_NFJG01000222.1:0-1591 GCF_002159755.1 Bacteroides sp. An269 | reverse complement strand
TCGCTCCTGTTCTTCGTCAGATAGCCCGCTATCTTCCTCATCACAGAAGCGAAAATGCCTCAAAAACTCATCCCAAATCATCGCACGATAAATTCAAAACAGCTTCTGAGAAAAAACGAACATAAGTGATAAGGCTGACTTACTTATGTGAAACGCCTGGGTTACTTATGTGAAACAGCCAACTCACTTATGTTCATCAAAAGGCCTACTTGAGCTTTGAATGAATTCCGCAAGCAACCCATGTAGGGTAATCGGTCAGAATGCGGACATTCATTTTTATGATTGCACATACCTTACAGACTGCTCAATTCCTGATACAAGCGTTGCACTGGTAACCCCATTACATTATAAAATGACCCTTGAATGCTGGCCACAGCAACATAACCTATCCATTCCTGCACACCGTATGCACCTGCCTTATCGAAAGGGCGATAACGGGAAACATAATAATGTATCTCCTCCTCGCTCAACGAAGCAAAAGTCACTTCTGTCACTGATGCAAATGTCTTCTGAAACTCTGCCGTAGTCAGGCATACTCCTGTAATAACCTGATGAGTCCGTCCCGACAACTTCTTCAACATCCGACAAGCATCTGCTTCATCTTCCGGCTTTCCCAACACTTCACCATCAACATACACTATGGTATCTGCCGTGATAATCAATTCGTCCGCATCCATATCCTTACGGTAAGCATCGGCTTTCTCACGTGCAATATATACCGGTATTTCTTCACTTCTCAACGATTCGGGATATGTTTCGTTAATGCCTGGCAACACCTTCACTTCATAATCGATGCCCAAGCCTGAAAGCAATTCCCTGCGCCGGGGTGAATTGGAAGCAAGCTTCACTTTGTATTTCTGTAAATTCTCCAATATCATATCACTCTTCTATTTTTAATATTCATGCATTTACCATCCGAAAGCATCCGCGTGCGACATCCATTTGCCCTGTGCACGCAATACCTGTTCAACCACATCCCTTCCGCATCCGTATCCTCCTTTGCGATGGGAAATATACTTGCATATCGCCTTGATTTCGGGGGCGGCATCGGCAGGACAACAAGGCAAACCCACCATACGCAACACATCATAGTCGGGAATGTCATCACCCATATACAATACTTCCTCCGGCATCAACTCATATTTTGCCAACAGGTCGGCATATTCGTTGGTTTTTACCGACGCACCCATATAGATATCTTTCACCCCCAGCCCTTCGTAGCGTTTCCGTATCGCTTCCGAACGGCCTCCTGTAATTATTGCCACATGCAACCCACATTTCACGGCAAGCTGCAAAGCATATCCGTCCTTGATGTTCACCGTCCGCATCGGCTCACCTTCCATGCTCATCGGAATGGTTTCGGCACTCAACACTCCGTCCACATCAAATACCAGTGCCCGTATTTTTGTCAAATCATAATTAATCATATTTGAGTTTGTGTTTTTTTAGTTTGTGAGTCTGTAAGTTCATTAGTTCAATTATTCTTAGAAGCTGTTTTGAATTTCTCCAAAAAGTTTTTCTTGGCTTGATGTATCTGTTTTCGTGTGTGCTTTGGGCGATTTTTTGGTCCTTTTCGCTCCTGTTCTTCGTC
>NZ_NFJG01000221.1:0-1677 GCF_002159755.1 Bacteroides sp. An269 | reverse complement strand
TCTGTTTTCTTACCAATCGAAACTAACCATTTTATGTAGCGGTTGTCCCATTTCAAGAGGCTTAGCCAATACAAAGGGTTTAGCATCCTCCAACAAAGGATGAACAGCAGCTTATAAGTGCAGTAATAATTTATATTGTAATATTTCTCCAATAACTTTAGCATGATTTTGATGGCTAAGTAGGTTGGTGAAGAATAGCATTCAACTATTGTTAGTTAGTTACTTAATGACTTCAATGTCTTGAATAGGTATATAACCAAAAGGAGCATTGAAAATAGAATTTACTCTGCACCAACCATTTGTTAATGCACTTATGACAACAGGCATTCCAAATCGGACTGCTACGCCATCTTCACCTTTGGTAGTTTTTTCTCCATTAGGTAAAGAATAAATGTGGGTGCTGCATAATGGTTCAGCAAGGAACGGCTTGCCGTTACCTTGCGTTGTTAGCTGTATTTTAGTCAAAAGTCATGTAACACAAACAGACTTTTAACAAGATAATTTTCTACTGTCCATACGGCATAATATCCACCTGCACCGTCACTGTTCTGTGTGCTGATGAACAGAGTGTTTCCATTACCCAATGCTACGACAACATTGTTTTGGTTCGGTTCGTATAGATGCGTTATATATGCTGTTGGAAATTCCAATATCCCGGCAGGGTACTTGACGGTGATAAATTCATATTCTTTATTTGGAATATTATTATCTATACCTATTAAATCAGAACAACCGTCAATGCTCCGAACAAAACCTGTGTCCAAATCATAAACAATGGAGTGTCGTTGGAGATTAAAATCTCGGAAACCTATTTCTACGGTTAATGTGTCGTTGGCATATACAAGATAATTATCCGTACTTTGCGGCTGTTTCTTTAACTGTGGCAAATCTGGTAAATAACAGATGCGGCTTTTATGGATTTCTCCTATATGGGTATTTCCATTCGGATAAGTTTTGGTTATACCCGTTTCGGCTCCATATTCTACGCTATGCCATTTTTTATGGTTCTTTTGTGCATCCCAATCGACAAACACATGATTATCCAATAATTTGTCTATTACTGTTCCATTTGTGTCACGTACATTTGTATATCCGTCCGCATCCTGAATGACACCGAAGAAACGCTGTTGTTGTGCTTGTATAGGCAAACAAAACAGAAATGCCAGTATGTAGAAAATAATCATTTTCATGCTTATATTACAGCTAATTTGTTTATAAATACACCTGTCAGGCATCGGACATTCCACTAACCCACGCCATGCAGGGCGTATATCCTAACCTTACATGCCCCCAAAGGTACGAAAAGAATCGAAGAAACAAACCGAATGGTTTGGAAAAGTTGCGAAAGAATTTTCGGGAGGGAGGAAAAGGATGCCGGAGGGCATAAAAAAGCCTGAACGGGTCAGGCTTTAATCAGCGAATAGATGAAGCGGAGCTTGCGGGAGAGTTCCCCCGTGTCCAGCCCGGAGAGGAAAGCCTGCTCGAAGGACAAGCCGTAGAACACCTCGCGGAACATGGCGACGGTTTCCTCCGTGTCCACCTCCGTGCGGATTTCGCCCGCCGACTTTGCCCGCTCGATGATGTCGCGCCACAGCTTCCGGTCTTTCTCGAACAGGGCGGCGAACTTCGCCCCGGCATCGGGGTAATACTGCCGCACTTGCATCAGCAGGTGGAAGT
>NZ_NFJG01000220.1:0-1736 GCF_002159755.1 Bacteroides sp. An269 | reverse complement strand
TTATCGTTATCGGAGAGGAAAGCCCCATAACAAGGGATGAAGCCGGGATTACGACCATCAGCATTTACGACTTCTTGCTTAAGGAAAATTCACTGGAACTTTAAGATGACCCTAATGATTGGCGGGGGAAATGGCAGGATGCCTACAGCCTTTCTTCCCCTTCCGCCAACTCTTTCGCGACTTTTCCAAACCGTTCGGTTTGTTTCTCCGATTCTTTTCGTACCTTTGGGCTGTGGGACATCAATCCCCGTGTGGTCTGGCTGTAAGCTACCGAACATGAACATCAAAACAATGTACCCTATATGGAAACAAGAGATAAACTTTTTACGGAAGAACAATATGTGAAGCAATTAGCTAAATACACTGATAGAATAGAAAGATTTAACAGTATAATAGAACAATCAGAAAGAAATAGAAAAGAACCTGTTAATCCGGATTTCTATGGACGTTTGTTTGATTGTAAAGTCAATTATATTGTGACCATGTATTCAATGGGAGAGAAATTAGAATGTATAAAATCCAATTATATCTCAACAATCAATGTTTTAGAAAAATGTTGGACTCCGTATGGCTATTATGTTCAGATGTTATGGCTGCTTTCGATAGGTATCATGTTGGAGTATGATGATAATGTCATTCACAAACTCCGTGTACTTATAGATAGGGAAGAAGTTAAAGACCGTGTTTATGATGTGTTGCTGAATTACCGTTTCCCGGAACGGAAGGAAATGGCGGATTGTGTGTTTGACGATGTGCCTTATCGGGCAATCTTGGAAGTGTCGGATTTAGCTAAAACAAACAAGACACAGACGACAAAGCGATTGGAAAAGTATCTCAAAAGGGAATGGTATCGTGGACATTCCGATTGTGCTTGGCATGACGACCACAAATATGGTATAATACATGACGGATATTGGAGTTTTGAAAGCGGTGCATTGGTAAAAGTTTTGGGGCTGGATGACAGCAACCTGAAAGGGTTGCCATACTATCCTTACGATATGGTACATTGGAACGACACGAAATAAAGAAATCTATGAGTTATTCAGTTTGCGCATATCTGACCGATGCCGATAAGGTCAAGTCCGTTTATGGGGCTTGCGACACTGCGATGCTGAACCGCCTAACGGCAGCATTGAAGCAGGAACTTGACAGGCTGAATGATTATTTCAGCGATAGCCTGAGCACGGGCAAGGATGCTTATGCGGTATTGGCTGACATCGTGGACGGGGAAATCCGCCACCCCGAAATGGCTTTCCTATACGGCTATGTGTATGAAGGGATATGCCGCCATTACGGGACACAAATATACCATGCGGAGAACGTATGGCAGTTGGACAGCCAAAGCACGTTTATTCCTATCCCGTTGAGCGATGATTTTCCTTATATCGTCAGCATACCTGTTTCCGAATTGAAAAGCAAGCGAATGGAATACACCTCGTTGCCAGAGGGTGAAGGCATCGGGGATTACGACTACGAACAAGAAATGGACGACTTGAATTTCATTTTCGATGAAGCCAACGAAGCGCAAAAAGACCTTGTGATTATAGTGTATTAAGTTAAGCCATCAAAATCATGCTAAAGTTATTGGAGAAATATTACAATATAAATTATTACTGCACTTACAAGTTGCTGTTCATCCTTTGTTGGAGGATGCTAAACCCTTTGTATTGGCTAAGCCTCTTGAAATGGGACAACCGCTACATAAAATGGTTAGTTTCGATTGGTAAGAAAACAGA
>NZ_NFJG01000022.1:0-46149 GCF_002159755.1 Bacteroides sp. An269 | reverse complement strand
GAAGGGGGCTGTTCTTGTAGATGGAAGGACTGCGGCGTTTTCCGCTACGGCGTTCCCCGGTCATTTCATACTCGGACAAATAGTCCTCATGCGCAGCCTCGAAATAAGGAAGAAGCGCACAAAACTATTCATGGCTAACTCCCGTCAAGGCACGGAAACTTTTGCTGTTGTCTTTATGGTCGCGGTAATTCATGTTGCAAAGGTACGCGTATGCGCGATATATAACAAATCTAAATTACATAAACTCTATTATTCATTGCATTTGCCTGGGAAGTTTGACAGGGTAAAAGGACTGACGGCTATCATCTTGAAAGACAGTGTGGCTCAAAAAGAGCTTCCGGTTATGGAGCGAAGGGAAGGGAAGGAAAAGACTGGATTGGACTTCGCATCCGGAATAAGGGAAAAGTGACGGACATTTACATCAACCAGTTGGCAGACGGACGGTTGATGCATAGCAATTCGTGGATAGAAGCGGATGGTTGGGTAACCGATGCCTATATGTTTGCCGTGTCTTATCCGGAGGGAGATAATCCTACTGAGGCGGATGAACTGTTCCTGGCTTATGGCAGTGCATTGCGCCGTGATGGGGTTTCGTATTTTGCTTCACTTTCTAAGTTGTTTTTTGTACAAAAGGCAGCCGGTGGAGATTTGAACTTATGGATAGACGGACAACCTTATGTAAATGCGTCTTTCCGTTCGGGAAAACGTCCTTCCCGCTTGATTGTGAACGGCGAAGCAATGCATGTGAATTATCAGAATGGTTTGTTGGATGTGAAATATAAAAAATAGAGTAGAATGAGAAAATTAGGTATTGTATGTTTAATATGTTTGTTGTGTGGAACAGTTCTTTCCGCTGCCGAATGGCAATGGTCGGTAAAGGTGAATGGATGCGTGTCAAGAGAGACAGGAGAACCGCAGGAAGCGTTCCTGTGGATACCTCCTGCGTGCGAACGGGTGGAGGCGATAATGGTGGGACAACAGAATATGTCGGAAGAAACGTTGTTTCATCTTTCCGCATTCCGTGAGGCGATGGGGCGGTTAGGAGTTGCCTTGATATGGATTACGCCTGAATTAGACCAGCGGTGGGATGTGACAACCGGTGTACAGGAAGTTTTCGACAAGATGCTTGCCGACTTGGCGGAAGTGAGCGGATATACGGAACTGGTTGACGTGCCGATTGTGCCGATAGGGCACTCGGCGCAAGCTACTTTCCCATGGAACTTTGCCGCATGGAATCCGGAGCGGACATTGGCTGTCATTTCCTTACATGGCGATGCTCCGCGCACTAACCTGACCGGATACGGGAGAGCAAATCTGGAGTGGGGACGCACGCGGAACATCGATGGCATACCGGGGCTGATGATTGAAGGCGAATACGAGTGGTGGGAAGCACGGGTCAATCCGGCATTGGCTTTCCGCATGATGTATCCCGAAAGTTGTATCTCTTTTTTGTGCGATACGGGCAGGCTGGCTGGCTTCCCGTTGGAGTCCGGTAGAAGGCAAGCGTCCGGAACCAGCTCCTTATTCGGATTATAAAGGCGATACTCACGATGCGTTTTGGTATTTCGATGAAGAGATGGCAGAGCTTACCGAAGCCCGTTACCGCAAGCATCTGGGGAAGCGGATGCAATACATCGGCATCAGGCAAAAGGGGAAGCTGGTGAAGTATGATTCGAAAGCTCACGTACGTATATCTGTGCCTTTTTCTCCTGATGCAGACGGGGTGACTTTTCATTTGAATACTTGTTTTACAGACAGTACGCGCAGCGTTAGGACTGATGAACATGCCGCAGGCACTATTCGTATAGATTGTGTGTGTGGTCCGGTTGAGAAAGTGGACGATACAACGTTTGTGCTCAGTTTTAGCCGGATAGGGATGGATAATCCACAGAGGAGCGGAAGCATTACATTGGTCGCAAGCCATCCGAGAGATAAAGTGTATAAAGGTGTGGTGCAAGAGTTGGAGATGAAAGTACCTCTTCGGATAACAGAGGGGAAGAGGCAAAGCATATTGTTTCCCAGCTTGAATGATGTCCGGCATGGCACGGAACGTCTCGTTTTGCATGCGGAATCCGATTGTGGGTTGCCTGTCCGTTATTACGTAAAGGAGGGACCCGCCGAAGTAAGCGGCAATGAATTGCGTTTTACACCGATACCTCCTCGCAGCAGATTCCCGATAAAGGTTACCGTAGTGGCTTGGCAATACGGCATCGCCGGAAAGGTACAGACTGCCGAGCCGGTAGAGCGGTGCGCACTACGTTCCGCCTGCGCTATCCTTCATGGAGCAGAGATGTGCAAGTCCGTGTTAATGGCAAGCGGGTGAAAGTACGCCAGCAGCCCGGTTCGTATATCGCGATAGAACGGGAGTGGAAGGATGGTGACCGCATCGAAGCGACCTATCCGATGCACCTGACGTTGGAGTCCGCGCCTGATAATCCTCACCGCGCCGCCCTGCTCTACGGTCCGGTGGTGCTTGCCGGAGCCTTGGGTACGGAAGGAATGTTGCCGCCTGCCCCCGATTCGGACCCATCGAAGTATAACGACTATTACACCTACGATTACCATATCCCCGAAGGGTTGCCCACCGGCTTGAAGTGGGATGCGGGGCATCCCGAAAACAGCGTGCAGCGGATTTCGGAGGACGGTTTGCGCTTCCGCACGGCAGACGGCGTGACGGTGTTGCCCCTTTACGATGTGCATCGCCAGCGTTACGTGGTGTATTGGGACATAAAAGAATAGGTAAACGTATAAATGAAGCGGCATGATGAAGAAACGCAGATTCACGCGGATTTTCGCAGATTATAAATTTCAATGTGAATCAAATCTGCGAAAATCTGCGTTTCAAAACAATTCGTCCTACTGGCACCTTCGAAGTGATGCAAAATGGAATTTAGAGGTCTGAAACAGGCTTTGCACCACTTGCAAAATGGTTTTCAGAGGTCTAAATCGGCTTTCGAAGTGATGCAAAATGGATTTTAGAGGTCTAAAACAGACTTTGCAAGTGGTGCAAAGTCAAATTCAGAGGTCTGAAATGGATTTTGCACGTCTGCAAAGCCCGATTCAGACCTCTGAATTGCATTTTACATGTTTTTCAAGGTGCCGGAAAGCTTACTTTACGGTCACTTGCAGCGGGTGGCGCACCTGTTTTGCGTAGGCTTTCAGGTAATCGGTCCACGATTCATCCGTGTCGAAGCCGTATTTGCTCCAGCCCGAACCCCAGTAATAGGTGAAGGTGTCGCCGGGACTGTAGGTGCAGATTCCTAATACGTGTCCCAACGCATCGCCCGCGGGCTTGTCGAAGAGCTGCACTTTGGTCTGCACCGTCGTATCGGGGAATACGGCACCTACGTAGACGATGCCGTTGTCCGATTGAGGTTCGGTGGTAGGGTCGGCGTAGGCGATATATCCCTCCTGTGCGTTGTGGGCATAGCCTTCGGCATTGGCGGCATGGAGCACGATTCCTCCTGCCACGGGGGTGGGTTGGCTCAGGTTGGCATACGTCACGGTAGTCTGGTTCAGCTGCGAGCCTTTGTCGAGCCGGATGATGCGGGTTTCCACTACGTCCGTGTCGTTTCCTATCGTCAGCGGGTTGAAGGTAAGTTTCACGGTGAAGCGCAACGGGCCGTTGTCCAGAATTTCATATTCTTTATAACAATACGGATAGACGATGGCAGAGTCGGGCATCAGTGCCGAGGTGCCTCCGCCCAGTGTGGGGCCTACGGCATAGCAGTCCATTCCGTTGCCGTGGTCTACGTGGTAGGAGATTTGACGTACCAGTTCGTCGGCTTCCTGTTTTTTGCCAGCCTTGCGCAGGGCGTTGATTTTTGCCCATGCCGCGGTGTCCAGTTCCATTGCGTAGCGGTCTTCCACTACCAGGCGGCCGGTGTTCTTGGTGAACACGTCGTAGCCGTATGCTTGTTCGCCTTTCTGTTGCAGGGCGGGTCCGTAGGCACGGTAGGCGGCGCGGTCGTTTTCCCAGGCTATGTCGTCCAGACGTTCGGGGTAATGCCTTCCGTATGCTACGGTGTCGGTTTCAGCCGGTGTCCCTTGCCGGATGGTATATGCTTCGGTTCCTTTTGCCGATACCGATACGGGGAATATCAGTTTTCCGTCGTGGGTAAGCTGGTAAGGGATTTCCTGGGCTTGTGCGTTGCAGACGATGATGTGCGCCGTGTCGGGCAGGTTCAGCGATTGGAACACTTGTGCGGCGGGCACTTCTATCATTTCGCCCGTGCGTTCGGCATCGAGCGGGTTGGTTACGGTCACGGTGACCGTTTGGGGATTTCCGCATCCCCACAGGCAGGCTCCCAGAGCCGTTGCCGTCAGAAGTACAATCTTGTTCATAGGTTTTTTATATTAAGTAGGTTTGTTTCTTTGGGGGCAAAGGTATGGATTTCTTGCGTTTAGCCAACAGATTTGCAGAAAAATTCGTTCGGATGAAAAATAATTGCATTTTGGTTGAGTGGTTTTGCCTGTTCGTTCGTATTCCTTGACAAAAAGACTAAATTCGTATGAAACATTTTGTAGCAGGAATAATGATGTGTGTGGCGGGCGTTTCGATGTACGCTGCCGCACCGGAGAAATTGGAAGTGAAGTCCCCTGACGGGACGCAGCAGGTCGAGTTCTACGTGTCGCGTTCGGCTTCGGGGGCGAATGTGCTTTGTTATCAAGTGTATTATAAAGGTGAAAAGGTGATTGGTCCGTCGCGTGCAGGACTGGAGTTGGACAACCGGGTATGGGAGATGGCGTTGGGCAAGCGCAGCCTTCCCCAGCCCGACTGCTGGATGGATACGATGGAGGCTGACTCGGTGTCGTACGGGAGTTGTGACGAGACATGGCATCCGCTGTATGGCGAACGGGGCACGGTGCGCGACCGCCACAATAGCGGTACGCTGTACCTGTCGCGCAAGGACGGTTCGGGTTACCGGATGAACATCGAGGTACGTGCGTATGATGAGGGCATCGCCTTCCGCTATTTCTTCCCTGAGCATCCGCAGGCCATCTTCCATAAGGTCGTGGGTGACTTGACAGAATATACGCTGCCCGAAGGCACGAAGGCATGGGCGGAGCAGTGGGCGCAGGCTCCGTTCGAGCACGTGGATGTAAATGCGCTCAAACAGCCGGTGGAGCGTGCATTGACGCTGGAACTTCCCGGCGGAACGTGGATGGCATTGGCTGATGCCGATGTAGACGACTGGTGCCTGACCAAGTTTCTCGCCTCTCAGGAGAAGCCGAATACCTTGACGTCGGTGATGTACAGTCCGGTGGATGCCGTGACCTACTTCGCTTCGCCGTGGAAAGTGATTATGGTGGCGGACAAGCCCGGTGAATTGCTGGAGCATAACGATATCATCCAAAATCTGAACCCGCCGTGCGAGATAGCCGATGTCTCGTGGATAAAGCCCGGCAAGATTATGCGCGAGACTACGCTTACCACGGCTGGGGCAATGGAGACAATTGATTTTTGCGCGGCGCACAAGATTCCTTATATGTTGTTTGACTGGCAATGGTATATGCCCTGTACTTCATTCGACGGAGATGCCACGCAGGTGGTGTCCAAACTCGACTTGCCCAAGGTGATAGCATATGGGAAGAAGAAAGGTGTAGGGGTATGGCTTTACGTCAACCAGCACGCCTTGCAAAAGCAGATGCGCGAGCTGTTCCCGCTGCTGCGCAAATGGGGCGTAGTGGGCGTGAAGTCGGGTTTTGTGCAATATGCTTCCCACCGTTGGGCGGTATGGTTGCACGACATGGTGCGCTATGCTGCCGAGAACCGGCTGATGATAAATATCCACGACGAGTTCCGTCCGTCGGGTTTCAGTCGTACCTATCCCAACTTGCTGACGCAGGAAGGCATCCATGGCAACGAGGAGTTTCCCGATGCCACGCATAATACTATTCTGCCTTTTACCCGTATGATAAACGGGGCGGCAGACTATACCATCTGTTATTACGACAAGCGTCTGAAAACCACCCACGCTCATCAATTGGCTGCATCGCTGGTATTTTACAGCCCGTTGCAGACACTGTTCTGGTATGATAAGCCTTCGTTCTATGGAGGCGAACCCGAAATAACGTGGTTCGAGCAGTTGCAGACGGTGTTTGATGACACGAAAGTCTTGGGAGGGGATCCGGGCAAGTATGTGAGCATAGCCCGCCGCAGCGGAAAGACTTGGTTCGTAGGGCTGTTGGGTAACAACGAAGCTTCTTCCCGGCAGATTGACTTGTCTTTTCTTGATGAAGGGCAGACATACATTGCCTATGTGTATGCCGATGGTGGAGAAGAGACGGGCACACGTACGCAAGTGAAATGTTCCGAATGGTTGGTTGATGGCAAACAGGCGTTGCGCTTTGCCTTGAAGCCACGCGGAGGGGCGGCGGTTCGCCTGGTTCCCGTGTCGGACCAGGATGACAGAAAAGTGGAATCTTATCAAGGACAATTATTATAACATACAATAGAAGGAAAATATGAAAACAAGAAATTGGTTGATTGGAATCGGGTTAGTTTGTCTGACGGCTTGTGCAGATACAAAATCTGGCGATGTGTCCGGGCGGTTTGATGCAGACGAAGCATTGGCATATTGTGATGCTCAGGTGCGCCGCACGTTAGACGAGCTGGCTCAACGCGACGGGGGAGTAGATTATACGATGATGCCCCGGAACATAGCCGACAGTGCCTCGCATTGGTACTGCAGCAAAGTGACAAAGGATGAGTGGTGTGCCGGCTTCTGGCCTGGTATCCTGTGGTATGATTATGAGTATACGAACGACCCTGCCATCCGGCAGGAGGCAGAGAAGTTTACCGCTTCGTTAGAATATCTCACCTATGAGCCTGCATACGACCACGATTTGGGATTCCTGATGTTTTGCAGTTATGGGAACGGCTACCGCCTGACACGTAATGAATCTTATCGGCAAGCTATCTTGCGCAGTGCCGAAGCCCTTTCGGCATTGTTCAATCCGAAGGTGGGTACCATGCTTTCGTGGCCCCGTAATGTAGCCATGTTTGGTGGGCATAATACCATAATGGACAATATGATAAACCTGGAGATGTTGTTTTGGGCGGCAAAGAACGGAGGCGATAAAAAGCTGTATGATATGGCGGTGTCCCACGCCGATACCACGATGAAATATCATTTCCGTCCCGACTATACATCGTATCACGTGGCTGTATATGATACCTTGACGGGCGAGTTTGTCAAGGGAGTCACCCATCAGGGATATGACGATAACAGCATGTGGGCACGTGGACAGGCATGGGCTATTTATGGCTATACGGTGGTATATCGCGAAACGAAAGAGCCGCGTTTCCTCGATTTCGTGCAAAAGGTAGCAGACGTGTATCTGGAGCATTTGCCCGATGATTATGTTCCTTATTGGGATTTTAATGACCCTGCCATTCCATACGCGCCCCGCGATGCTTCGGCTGCCTGTGTAGTAGCTTCGGCATTGCTTGAATTATCCGGATATGTATCACCGGAAAAGGGGCAGGAATACAAGAAGGCTGCAGTCTGTATGCTGGAAAGCCTGAGTTCGGACAAATACCGTAGCGGGAAAAGCAAGCCGGCTTTCCTGTTGCATTCCACCGGAAATTATCCGAGTCATTCCGAAATCGATGCAGCCATCATTTATGCCGATTATTATTACATTGAAGCATTGATGAGGCTGAAGCAGATGAAACTGTAGGCAGGTGGGTGATTATTTTTGCCGGATAGTTTGATTATGGCTTAAAAAGTATATCTTTGCGGTAAATGATAAAACAATTCACCACAGAGAGGACACTGGGGAATATCTGTTTGCTGTTATCCGATTTTACGATGTACGATTTCATGTCGGAATAGTAAATTGTCAACTCGTAAATAGAAAAGACTCTGTGTGCCTTCTGTGGTGAATTTTATATATTATTCCTTTAAAGAATATCCTCATTTTGCCAAATTGGCTGTTTGCGGATTCATTGGGAAATATTCCATCTTCTGCCTCTGAAACAGTTTTCTCATGTTGTAAACCGTTTTGCTTCTTCCATCACTTCATCGATACACTTCAATAGGTTGTCGGCATGTGTGCGCGTTTCTTCGCTCCAGGTGGTATCTCCACGGTGTGTTTCCAACCATAGTAACGAAGGGAGTGCATGCCGGGCTTCTATCATTGTGAAAGTGGGCAGCATCTTATGGGCAATTTCACCCAACTGGCGTACGGTGCCGTTTTCCAGTATTTGTAGGATGTGTTCGCGGTTTTTCTGTGTTTCGGCAAGAAAGGTGTTCATAATTTGGCGGGCAGCCTCTGGATCATCTTCCGAGAAAGCAGTCAGAGGGTTGAAGTTGAACCGTTTTTCTATAGATGTGTCGGGCAATTGTTTGGTCGGAACCGGAGTGGTTTGCCAGTCGGTATGCAGCGTGTGCTGGCATATCTTCAGCAGTTCCTGTTGGTTGAAAGGTTTGTAAAGACATCCTGCAAATCCTTGCGTGTGGAAGTCCGTTTCGCTCATGTCGCTTCGTGCAGTGATGGCGATAACGGGCACGGTGTGTGCTTGTGGTGTGTCTTGCTTACGTATTTCCTTCAGCAGTTCGAAACCGTTCATGACTGGCATCTGGATATCGGTCAGGATGAGGTCGACAGGTTCCGACTGTAGCAGGCGGAACAATTCTTCGGGACGGGTACAGCAGTGTATGAAAGGGATTTGGCTTGCCGGAAGGTGTGCGAAGAGGTTGCGGAACATAGCTTCGGTGAGATTCAGCTGGATACGATCGTCGTCGATAAGCAGGATGTGTGCCTGCCTGTCGGCATGTAGTCTGATGGGGTCGGTCGTTTCCGGACGTATTGTCTGGGCTAGGGGAAGGGGAAACGATATGTGGAACACGCTGCCCTTTCCGGGGCTGCTCTGGATGTGGATATCTCCCTTCAGCAGTTCCACCAGTTTGCGTGTAATGGACAGGCCTAGTCCGAAACCTTCCTGCCCTTGTGCGCTGCGCAGGCGGGTGAATTCATGGAATATGCGTGCCTGTTCTTCGGAAGTCATACCGCATCCAGTATCTTTCACACTGAACTGGAAAGAGTTATTTCTATAGCTGATGCTTAGGGTAATAGAACCTTTTTCTGTGAATTTCAGCGCGTTCGACAGCAGGTTTTCTGCTATTTGCCGGATACGGAAGGGGTCACCTTCCAGGTTCAGGGATGGAGTTACATGTTCATCGAATATGAAAGCAAGTTGTTTTTTTTCGGCAATAGGTAAAAAGCTGTGGTAAATATTATCGAACAGTTCGTGGGGATTGAAGCTGACAGGATGCAGGTCCATTTTGCCTGCTTCCAGCCGGTGGTAATCGAGCAAGGATGTGACAAGGTCGAGCAGGTGGCGTGCCGAGTTTTGCATATTGTGCAGGTAGAACAGCTGGCGCCGGTCGTTCACCAGGCGGATGAGCAGGTCTATGTATCCAATAATGGAACCGGCGGGTGCCTTGATGTCGTGTGTAATGGTGAGCATCAGTTTTTCGCGTGCCAGAAGGAGGTTTTCGGCATATTGCTTCGATTTTTCCAGTTCGTGACGATAGTGGTTGCTTCGGGTGATGTCGCGCCAGATGATGATGAAAAACACCAGTGCCAACAGTACGGCAAGGATGGCTATGGTAGCCATTGTATGCGCGGCTTGCTGGCGGATGTCGTGTTCGTGCATTACGCGGCGCTCCATGGCTGCCTGTTCATCGGCTTCAATGGTATCCAGTAATTGGTTTACCCGTTTGCTTAGCATGTTTCCGGCTATGCGGAGCTGGTTGATGCGTACGTCAAGGGTGCGTTGTTGTTCTTGCCGGCTTTGGAACACCTTGTGTTGAATGGTGGTGAGCATACTGGCGATGGTATCGACAGGATTGTATGCTTCATCGATGGTATCGGTATATACCTCTTGCACAACGTTGTTCACTTGGGTAGAGTCGGGCTTTCCCGGAGCAAAGAGGTCGGCTAGCCGGCGGAAGAATTTCTTGGGTTTATGATGGATGGTGTAGGTATTGCGGTGTGTTACGATACGGCGCTGTACATGTGTGCCGCTCAGGATAGAGTCTTGTTGCAGAATGAGGCTGTCTATCTGCTGGCGGTAAAGTTCATCGGTAGGGCTTTCGCGTATTACTTCCAGTACGCGCAACATGTTCCATTCTTTTTGTTTCAGAAGTAAGCTTACGGTGTCCAGACGTGCTTGCTGGAGGGTGTCGGTCAGTAGGTTGCGGAGTGAGTCGATGAGTACGCCGGTTTCTTTCATTGTTTTTCTGTAGCGCGGATATTCGTCCAGGCTGCCTGCGCGCAGTGTCTGTCCGATAATCTCGGCATCGTAGAGCTTGGTTACTATCTGATGGGTTGTTTTCCGGCGTGCACTGATGGTTTCCTCAATGCCTGTAGGGGCAGTAAGTAAGTTCATTTGGCGGTAGATGTAGCCGATAGCACCGAAAAGCAGGGCGGTCAGCAGGATAAATCCGAATGCTATTTTAGTGGAAGTGGAAAACATTTTTGTAATTAACAATTATCAATTAATAATTAACAATTAGCAATTAACATCAAGTTGTAGTCAGGTGCCGATACCCTTTTGCACCGGTTTCATCAGCAAGACTCTAGGCTTTTAACTCCTGATTCACATCGCTTACAATTAATAACGGGTATTGCCCAGTGTCTTTACTTTATATCGGAAGCGGAGGTAGTACATGATTCCTGCACTGGTGAGTCCAAACGGGAATGCCATCCAAATACCCGTGATGCCCCAATTGAGGGTAAATCCGAAGATATAGCCAAGGGGGAGTGAGATGACAAAGTAGGCAATGAAAGAGAACAACATCATTGGACGTACATCGGCTATCCCTCGCAGGGCATTGGCGAAGTTGATTTGAAGTCCGTCGCCGAACTGGTAGAGCAGGAATGGCACAATGACTTGTGCCACCATCAGGCTGACAGAGGCATCATCGGTAAACCATCCGCCGATATGGTGACGTAGCAGATAGATGGGTACGGAGGTACAGATTATCATTACCAGAATGATATGGAAACCTGTATTAGCCGTACGGTTCACGTTGTAAAAATCACGTTGCCCCAAGAAATTGCTGATGCGTACTGATACGGCTGCTCCCATGCCATAATACATCATAAAGCAGATTTGCGACACGGCTATCATTACTTGGTAAGTGGCAAGTTCGGTACTTCCCAGCCAGCCCACCATAATGGCACTGAGGCTGAAAGAGGCCGTTTCCATACCCATCTGTGCAGCAATGGGCCATCCCAGCCGGTTGAGCAGAGTGAAGTCGGCCCGATTGATCTTGCCTGTGGAGAAACCTTTGCGGAAATGCTGGTAGCGGTTGGTGAAGAAAAACAAAACCACGTATGCCACTACCATCAGGATGCGGGAGATGAGGGTGGAAAGTCCGGCACCGGTCAGTCCCATTTCAGGAAGCCCCAGTTTGCCATAGATGAGAATATAGTTGCCGATGATGTTCAGCAGGTTTCCGCCCAGCAGGATCCACATTGACACTTTCGTGTCGGTGATACCATCGGAGAATTGTTTGAAGGCATTGAACCACAGCACGAACGGCAATGAGACGAACAGCACCATAAAGTACGGACGCATATAGGGAATCAGTTCGTCGGGTTGTCCCAGCCGGTCAAGATTGAGGTAGAGTGCCAGTAGCAGGGCACATACCAGTGCCGCCAGCACGGTATTTGCCAGCAGGCTGTTTTTTAGCACTTGTCCAGTCTCGAATGTTTTTTTTTCTCCGAAAAGCCGTCCCACCACCGGTGTTAGTCCGTAAGCAAACCCGGTGCTGAAGATGATGGCAAGATTGAACATATTATTGACAAAACTGGCGGCGGCAAGCTCTACCGAGCTATGGTGTCCCACCATAATTGTGTCGGCAAAGCCCAGCACAATGACACCTATCTGGCCGATAACGATGGGAAGCCCTAAGCCAAGCAGGGCACGGTAGTGTGTGTTCATGTGTTTTTTGCTTTATAATAAAGAATGTTGCAATTTTCGGGCACGAATGTTTTCCGGGCAGTTTCCTGTACTTGTCCGGTGGTGATGGCCCGGTACTTGTCTACTTCGCAGTTGATGTCTTCTGCCTTGCCTATCAGTTCGAAATAAGCCAGGTTGGTGGCTACGTTCAGGTAATTCAGGTTGTTGAATATCTGTTCGCTTTCGTAGCGGTTTTTCACTTTTTCCAGCTCAGCTTCAGAGACGGATGGCGTTTTCAGTTTGTCCAGTTCTTCCCACACGGCTTTTTCGGCTTCTTCCAGAGATATGCCTGCGGCAGGCTTGCCGGTAATGTGCAGCAATCCTTCGTCAAGGCTTCCTGATATGTAGGCATCAATGGATGCGAAAAGTTTCTTTTCCTGTACCAGGTTTTGGATAAAACGCGATGACCTGCCGTTCGACAAGAGGTCGGTGATGAGGTCGTACACGTAATATTCGGGTTGGAACCGGTTGCATATATGGAATGCCATATATAGGGCATCGATAGGTACTTTGCGCGTTACGGTAAGCCGGCGGACGGAGGTTTGCTTCCGTTCGGTGGGTAGGTGGCGTTCGGGTATTTTGCGTGCCGGGATGGGACCGAACCATTTTTGTGCCAGACGTACGGTGTCTTCAAACGGGATGTGTCCTGTTACGGATAAGATGGCATTGTTGGGCGCATAAAAACGGTAGAAAAAGTCTTTCACTTCTTCCAGTGTGGCATTGGCGATATGGCTGATTTCTTTCCCGATGGTGGGCCAGCGGTAAGGATGATCCTGATAAGCCATTTCGCGAAGCAGGTGTGAGGCATCTCCATAAGGCTGGTTCAGGTTGCGCTGTTTGAATTCTTCTATTACCACTTGCCGTTGCACTTCCAGGCTTTGAGGACTGAAGTCTAGGCTCAGCATACGGTCGCTCTCCAGCCAAAAGCCGGTCTCTACGTTCTGGTAGGGGAGTGTAATGTAGTAGTTGGTGATGTCGGTATTGGTCCAGGCGTTGTTTTCGCCTCCGGCATTTTGTACGGGAGTGTCGTAGTCGGGGATGTTTGCTGAACCTCCGAACATCAGGTGTTCGAACAGATGTGCGAATCCTGTATGGTCGGGGTCTTCGTCACGCGACCCTACATTGTACAGGATATTGAGCGCTACCATTTGGGTGGAGCGGTTTTCGTTATGCACAATACGCAGTCCGTTTTCCAATGTATAATGGTTTACCTTTATCATATAAGTGAAGAATTAAGAATGAAGAATGAAGAACCGCTTCGCCCGCATGGAAAATTCTTCATTCCTCATTCTTCATTAATTAATAATGCTTGCTTTGGTGATACGGATGTTTTCCGTCGGGCGGTCTGCCTTGTTGGTTTTGGCTGCCTCAATTCGTGCCACGGCATCCATTCCTTCCACTACTTCACCGAATACGGTATAGTCGCCATCCAAATGGGGTGCTCCGCCTTCTGTTGTGTAAATCTTGATTTGTTCGGGTGTGAATCTGCGGATGCCTTCTTGCAGTTGTTGTGCCTTGGCTTGCGCTTCCAAGGTATCCTGAAGGGCAAGCAGGCCAGCCATATCGTTAGCCTTGCGCATCTTGTAGATTTCCTTCATGTGCTTGCGGGCGAGGTTTTGGAAGATGGTGTCCAGACGTCCTTGGTTGATGTTTTTTTCCATTTGGATAAGCTGGTCTTCACTGAACACGTTACCTGTCACGATATAAAATTGGCATCCCGATGAGGCGCGTTCAGGATTGACGTTGTCGGGCTGGCGTGCGGCAGCCAGTGCACCACGCTTGTGGTAGCGTGTGTCGACAAATTCGGCCGGTATAGTGTAACCCACGTCTCCGCTTCCCAATGAAGCCGTATCGTTGGCGGTTTTGCTGGTGGGGTCTCCTGCCTGAATCATGAAGTTTTTGATAACGCGGTGGAATAGTGTGCCGTCATACACGCCCTCTTTCACCAGCTTGATGAAATTGTCGCGGTGTTTCGGGGTTTCATTGTATAGCTTTACGGTAATGTCGCCCATTGTGGTTTCCAGACATACCAAAGTTTCGTCTCCGTTTGTCATAAATTTGTTCGTTTTGCGATTGCCCGTGCAGGCGATGCTGCAGGCTATCAGGGTTAATAAAAAGATTGCTTTTCTCATAATTCGAGGTGTTTGCTGTGCAAAGGTACGAAAAGGCATCCAGTTTTTGGGAAAATTGGATGTAGAAATTTGTTGTTATCCTTTGCGCGATATGAAATTATGCATTTGGATTAATGCTATATTGGACACAACCCACACTGCATGTGGGGAAAAATGCTCACTTGCCTGTTACGTATGACAGATGTCATATATGGATAATACAAATTTGTAAGATTCTACACTGGCAGGATAAAGAAAACATTTTTTAGAGAAAAGATACGCATTTCTGGATAACAAAAGCCCCCGAACCGCTCTTTGCAGCCGGGGGCTTTTAAATGCAAGTTTAACTTAACTATTATCTGTGAGTAATCATTGAATATCTTATTTTACTTCTCCGGTTCCACTGGCAAAGTTCAGGTAAATCTTTTGACCAGATTTTCCGGTTACGGAATATTCTGCTCCCATATCGGTCCATCCGTTGTTGACAGCATTATTCTCACGATAGAAGATGTCTGTTCCATCTTTCAAGGTGAATTCCAATCTCCACCAATCGGTGTTGGCTTGGATACACATACGCACTTCGCCGGTTGCACCAAGAACAGGTGATTCGAAATTACCTTCTTTGGTATCTGGAACGGTGAACTTCCATTCGTCTGTATAACCCCATGAATCTTTTGCTGTTGCTCCGAATACATAAACATTGGGTTCATAGAAAGTCATGGTGAATGCATAGTCGTCGCCATTGACAGCTGCCTGGATATAGAGGATATACCATCCGGCTTTGCTTACCTGAATGTTACCGTCAGTTGGTGCCTCGGATACTCCGGCTCCTGCATTGTCTTTGATTGTCAAACGGCTATCGGTATAACCGATGTATTCGTTTACCATCGTGCCAAACTTAAATACGGCATTCGCATCGAAGTATACCATCGACCAGAATTCGCCAGCCATGCCATTAACCGCTACCATTGGCTTCCATTCGCTCCAGCCTCCGGCACCGATTGACGAACCTATCAGATACATAGTGGTAGGCGGTTCAAGCGCATTTACCACTTCGCCCAGCTTCACTTGGTTGACAGCGATTGTGTTTGAAGTGGAAAGCCCTCTTCCGCTTCCCGTGATTTCCGCTTTCACGCGTATATATGCCGTAACGGTAGCTCCAGTCGGGTTTTCGTCAGGATGCAAGGTCTGGTATTGACTGGCTAAAGCCGAGTTCAGCTGATCCGGACGCAATGCTATCGAAGCAGTATTATATGTTGTACCCAGGGTCGAATAGTTTGCATCCGCCTCCTCTGTTTCATCAATAAAGTCTTGTTGCAAACTGACTTGTACGCTATACGTCGTGGCTGCTGAAAATCCGTATTCGGGAGGAGTCAGTGTCAATCGTATCGTGTCGTTAGCGCCTAAGTCATACATTTTGTCATCCGGGGTATTCAGTACAAAACTTTCCGGTTCGTATAAAGTCGGGTTATCGTCTCTATCCGTTTCGCAGGCAGAGAAGAGCATCAATCCCATTCCTGCCATACAGAGTATGTTGGTTATTCTTTTCATGGCTTTCATTATTTAAATAGTTCATTAATACCCTTCATTCTGTGTCATGTTCGGGTTGTTGTTGATGTCTGTTTCCGGAATCGGGAATACATTGTAGATATCGCTTACCGAACGTCCTTCTTTTACACCGCCTTTCCAATCCCAAAGATATTTGTCGGTAGTGAAACAATCAAAACGTACCAAGTCTGAACGGCGGCGTCCTTCCAGATAGAATTCGCGTGCCCATTCGTCCAAGATATACATTTCGTCGATATCACTTGCTACAGGCTGAGTAGTGCAGCCACGGTGACTTCTTAACGTCACGATATCTTGCAAAGCCGCATTGGTATCCCCTAACCGGTAGTTAGCTTCCGCACGTGTCAGGTAAGCTTCTGCCAGACGTAACAAAGGAATATCGGTATCCGGATATTCAGTGTGGCTGGTTGCTGCTCCATCGGAACAGATGTTCTGCCATTTTACGATAGAAAGACCGCTTTGGAAACTATTGATGGCACTGGGGTCCATGGTACGCCGTCCGCCACCTGCACCGGCATAGAACATAGCGCGGTCGTCTCCAGCAGCTGCGACAATATCTACGGTACGCACACCGTATTGTGCGTCCCATGCATCAATGGCTGCATCATTGGGCAGGTCGGCTTGTGCCGGAACATCTACGTCTTCCGGAATCATCGGAACGTCTTTGTTCGGGAAGAACTTATACACCAATGCGTTGCGGGCAATGATACAAGACCATCCGTTGGTGGTTCCCATATAAGGCATACCGCCTGTACGGGTTCCGCATACCAAATACGTAGAACCTCCGTAATTACGGGTTTTCATACCGTCCTGACGGATAGGAAGAATGATTTCTTGCATCGCTTCCTGATTCCGGTCATTGTCTGCCATGAACATCAGGCGGTAGTCATCGCAAAGTTGGTAAGCCCCCGAATTGATAACTTTATCGGCATACGTCTTGGCATTTTCATAATCTGCTGTACCTGTATAGACCTCTGCATTCAGGTAGAGACGGGCGCGGAGCAACCAGTTGGCAGCTTTGTCCGCACGTCCGAAGGGCGCTTGCCCCGGTTCGTACATATCGGCTTCGGCTTCTGCCAGTTCGTTCTGGATATAGTCATACAATTCTTTACCGCCTTTTTCTACAGGCAGGTCATTGTCGAAATGTTCTTTAAACGGAGCTTTGCCGAACAAATCAATAAAGTACCAATAGTGCAGGGCACGCAGGAAGCGCACTTCAGCACGTTGGCGGAGCGACTCGGCATCGGTATATCCCTCCGTCTGGTCAAGGAAGAAGTTCATTTGGGTAATGTCGTATCCCAAACGCACATAAACCCATTCGGTACGCTGGCTGGAAGAGTTCCATGACAATCCGGTAAACTGAGGGATGTCCACATTATCCTGCCATACCCAAATGCATTCGTCTGTCGAGAGTTCGTTGCAGTTGAATACGGTACGGTAAAAGCCAGATTCACCTTCATCTTGTCCGTCAAGGTCAGGACTTCCCGCAAGGCCTTTCTGACCGGTCAGTCCTAACATGGCATATTGTTTTACAAACGCTCCTTCTTTATCGAAACTGGAAGAGCTTTGCGGGTCGATGGAGCTGATGTCAAGATCGTTGATGCATGACACGCTTCCCAGTGTAGTAGCAGCAAGCAGTGCTGCCGACAATATAGGTTTGAAATATCTTGTTTTCATATATCAATCAATTGTTTTCAAGGTTTAGAATTGTAAAGTTAATCCCAACAAGAAAGTTATTGCACGCGGATAGGGACTTCCGTCAATACCGCTCTGCACTTCAGGGTCGAGACCATCGTATGCAGTGATGATGAACGGATTCTGGCACGTAGCGTAGATACGTCCGCCGATACCCTTGTATGCCTGGCTCTTGAAGAGTTCCTGGAACGAGTAACCCAATGTGATGTTGTCGCAACGGAGGAATGAAGCGTTACGTACAAAATAATCACTCATATAATAGTCACCTTGTCCGGTAAAGCCTAAAGCAATCGCTTCTTTGGTGGTGTTGCTATAAGCCGTGTTCGAGAAAAGACCCGACTGGCTGGTATTGGCTTTTTTTGCCAAGAAGTCATAATATACATAGTTGTTCAGGCTGGCACGAAGCGCGAAGCTGAAGTCCCAGTTCTTGTAAGTCATCTTCGAAGTAAGACCCATCAGGAAGTCAGCAGCCGGTTTCTTGTAAATATACTTATCGGCAGCATTGATAATACCGTCGTTGTTACGGTCGACGAACATGTTTTCGATAGGTTTGCCGTTTTCATCGTACACTTGTTGATATACATAGAACGAATTAGCCGGATAGCCTACCTTGTTCACCTGTACTTTGGTATTGTTTCCCGGACTGATTTTATTGCCAGTTTCTACATAATAATTAGAATCATCCCCACCGGTCAATTTGGTGATTTCATTGTGGTTCCACGTAAAATTATAAGTCAAGTCCCACATAAAATCTTTCGTAACAATCGGTTTTGCATTAATAGAAAATTCCATACCGTAGTTCTTCAACGAACCGATGTTCTGCAACATCTGGGCATTGAAATTCGTTCCTACCGGAATCTTGACGCTATTCAACAAGTCATCGGTCTTACGGTAATATCCATCGATGTTACCCACGATACGTCCGTTCAGGAATCCGAAGTCCAATCCGGCATTGTATGTAGTAGTCTGTTCCCATTTCAAATTCGTGTTGAACGCATTCGGACGAGAAGAGTGGTAATATTCGTCTCCAAAAGGATATTGTGCATAGTCGTCGCTCACGATATACAAAGGCATATAAGCGAAGTCGGCGGTTACGTCTTGCTGACCGGTGATACCCCAGCCCAAACGAAGCTTCAAGTCAGAAAGGAAGTTCACGTCTTTCAAGAAGTTTTCTTCTTTCAGTTTCCAACCTAATGCCAACGAAGGGAACTTACCCCAACGGTTTCCGTCGGCAAAGCGTGAAGAACCATCGAAACGCATGGTGAAAGTAAGCAAATAACGATTCTTGTATGAATAGTTCAAACGTCCGAAGTAAGATACCAGTGTATTACGGGTTGCGTATGCGGTTTGACTACGTTCTGTCACGTCTTGTGCCACTCCGGCATAACTGTCCCAACCTTGCGCTTCGGAATATCCGTTGCGGTGAAAGTGTTGCTCTTCACCACCAGCCATCACATCAATCATGTGGTCACCCACTTCCTTGATGTATTGTGCATATACATTATAAGAGAGGTTATACTTGTATTCGGTCGAAATCTGGTTCCTTCCGTAGTAGTTGTATGAGAACGAATAGGGAGACCAGATAGTAGTTTGAGTTCCCTCTGCATATTCACCGCCGATGCTTGCATGCAAACGGAGGTCGGGCAGGAAATGGAATTTGTAGTCCACCTCCACGTTTCCTACGAAGTCGTTGCTGTTTGCCGTATCGTCTTTCTGCTCCAATGCAGCCAAGGGGTTTCCCGGAGTATTCTTGTTTGTTGTATACTTCCAATCGGGGTCAGAGAAAGCTGAGGTTGCTTGCATCGTTTGGTAATATCCTCCTGAAGTTCTGTACATCGGATCATCGCTATATACCGGACGGGTAGGATCCATATTCATAGCATTGCTAATGCCTTCCGCATAGCTGTTCTTTCCGTTCATATACTTGGCGTTCACATTTACTTTCAAATGGTCGTCGAAGAACGAAGGAGCTAAATTGACCGATGCGGTGAAGCGTTGGAAATCGGAAGTCTTCACAATACCATTATTCTTGTTAAAGCCTAACGATACACGGTAAGGCAGGTTCTTGAATCCACCGTTGATAGATACATTGTGTTCGGTGCTTACGGCTGTACGGAACACTTGGTCTTGCCAGTCGGTGTTGGCATCACCTAATTCGGCGGGCAGGGCGTCGCCCCATAACTGGTGCGCATACTCACGGAATTCGTCTCCGTTCAACACATCGTAACGCTTTTGGGTGGTAGCTACCGATACCGAACCGCTATAGCTTACGCGTGGAGCCTGACCGCTCTTACCTTTCTTGGTGGTGATGATGATGACACCGTTTGACGCGCGCGAACCGTAGATAGCCGTAGCAGATGCGTCTTTCAATACGGTGAAAGTTTCGATATCGTTCGGGTTGACCATTGAAAGTCCGTTCGACATACCTTTGATACCGCTATTATCCAATGCCAATCCATCGATGACAATCAACGGGTCGTTGCTGGCGTTCAATGAAGAACCTCCGCGGATACGGATGGTTGCACCGCCACCCGGAGTACCATCGTTCGAAATGACACTTACACCGGCTACCTTACCAGCCAACATGTCTTGTGCATTAGTCGTGATACCTTTACTCAATTCATCGGGCTTGATAGCCGTAACCGAACCGGTGGCATCGTCTTTCTTCACTTGACCATAACCGATAACCACTACTTCGTCCAACAATTCGGCATCGTCTGACAGGATGACGTTCATGTTGGCAGCAGCAGGAAGTTCCTGCGTTTTGTATCCGATAAAGGAGATAGCGATGATGTCTCCCTGGTTGGCTTGCAAGGTGAAATTACCGTCGAAGTCGGTAATCGTACCGGTGGTAGTGCCTTTTATCAACACGCTGGCGCCGATAACCGGTTCACCCAAGTTGTCTTTCACTACTCCGTTGACCGTAATGCTTTGCGCAAAGGCTTGTACGGAGAACAGCATTCCCGCCAGCCATAGCAGCAGGAGCTTGTTTCGTCTTTTCAAATCTTTCATTTTCATGTTTATTAGTTTAAGTATGAATAATAAAATTGGTTCTCTCTTCTGAAGCCTCCCCTAAATCCCCTCCCAGAGGAGGGGACTTGTGGATGCATTGTTTATGTATTTACCTATTGAAGAACTATGTGTTTCTTTTTACAAATCCAACTAATCCTGAAAAAATCAATCTTTTATTTCCTTTATCGATATCGCGTATCCTCCGCCGATGCCGGCTTTCAAGTTCAGCTTGGTCTTGGCGGTTACTTTCTTTTTGGTAATGGTATATGCCTGCGGGTTATTGTCCCATGCGGTGCCTTTTGCATCGGCATAGATAGTTGCCTCATATTTTTTGTCCGGATCGAGGAAATCGAGCGTAAGCTTCGACTCGTGTCCGTTATATCCTGCCGAACATCCTACATACCAGTCGTTCGAATGCTTGTCTTTACGGGCAATAGTGACATACTCTCCCGGTTCAGCTTCCAGATATTCAGTCCTTTGCCAATCTACAGGCACGTCTTTGATAAACTGGAAAGCATCCATGAAACGCTCGTAGTTTTCCGGCACATCGGCAGCCATTTGGAGCGGACTGTACATCGTGACATACAAAGCAAGCTGGCGCACAAGGGTAGAGCGTACACGCGACGTATTGGTCGGATTCATTTTGCTGCAATCTGTTTCGAAAATGCCCGGTGTGTAATCCATGGGGCCTCCTACCAGACGGGTAAACGGAAGGATAGTCGTATGGTTCACATTGCTTCCGCCGAATGATTCGTATTCCGTTCCGCGGGCTGATTCGTTTCCGATAAGGTTCGGATACGTACGGCACAAGCCGGTAGGACGCACTGCCTCGTGGGCATTGACCATAATCTTATAGTCTGCCGCCTTGGTCACAGCGTAGAGATAATGGTTTACCATCCATTGTCCGTAGTGATGCTCGCCCCGCGGAATGATGTCGCCTACATAACCGCTCTTTACCGAACTGTAGCCATTGTCTACCATAAACTGGTATGCCTTGTCCATGTGGCGTTCATAGTTGCGTACCGATGAGGAAGTTTCGTGGTGCATCATCATCTCGATGCCCTTTCCTGCGGCATAACGGTGAAGTTCCTGCACGTCGAAGTCGGGATAAGGGGTTACAAAGTCGAATACATAATCCTTGCTTTTTCCGAACCAGTCTTCCCAGCCTTGGTTCCATCCTTCCACCAATACGGCATCGAATCCATGCTTGGCTGCAAAGTCGATGTAGCGTTTTACGTTTTCGGTGTTGGCAGAGTGCTTGCCGTTCGGTTTGGTCTGCATGTAATCGGTTTCGCCCAATTTCACGCTGTATACATCATCGGTATAAGCCCATGTGCCGCGTCCGGTAATCATATCCCACCATACGCCTACGTATTTTACGGGGTGAATCCATGACGTGTCGGCTATCTTGCAGGGTTCGTTTAAGTTTAAGGTGATGCGTGAAGCAAGAATGTCGCGTGCATCATCACTTACGATAACGGTACGCCAAGGCGAATTGCATGGAGTCTGCATGTAGCCCTTATCCCCTTTGGCATCAGGAGTCAACCAGGATTCAAATACCATATTCTTGTCATCCAGGTTCAGGCTCATGCACGAATAATCTACCAATGCCGCTTCGTGCAGGTTGATGTAAAGTCCGTCATCGGTCTTCATCATCAGTGCAGTCTGTACGCCGGTAGGAGAGAATACATATTGCGATGAGTTGGGGGTAACTGCTTCTTTCATCTTGCTACGGATTTCTGACAGGCGCGAAGTCGTGTAGTCATATTCCTGCGTGTCATAATCGCCCGGAATCCAGAAAGCAGTGTGGTCGCCACTCATAGCGAATTGCGAATGCTCTTCCTTTATAACGAAATAGTTTAGGTTTTGTTGTTGTGGAAATTCATAACGGAATCCCAGTCCGTCATTAAAGAGGCGGAAGCGGATAACGATGTAACGGTTGTTCATAGGCTGGTCGAGGGTAACTTCCAGCTCATTGTAATGGTTGCGTATTTCGCTTTCTTCGCCCCATACCGGACGCCACGTTTCATCGAATGTAGAGGTGCGTGTGTCTTTGATTTTAAATCCGGTCATCAGGTTTGCACGTTTGTCTACTCCGGCTTTGTCTTTCATTTCGGTCCATTCGAAGTCGGTTTTCTTTTCGGGGTCTTCCCGTTTCAGTTCCAATCCCAATGTACTGGGCTTAATGACTGTTTTTTCTTTAAAGGTAAGGTCGTACACAGGTGCGCCTTGCTCATTGAGGCTGAAGTTCATCACCAGATTTCCGTCCGGCGAAGTCAACTTTTGCGCGCTTGCACAAAAGGCGAAGCCACACATTGCCATGAGGGCAAAACTTTTCTTGATGTTCATACGTTATCAGGTATTAAAAGTTAATGAAATTTGCGTTACAATTTTCTGAAAGCAAAATTATGTGTCTTTCAAACGATTTCTTCCCGTATGACGGAAAATATAAAGATGTATAAAGTGTAATTTACTGGTAATTAATATGCTAAGTATTGTTTATAAGTAGTAAAATAGAAACGGGATTTAAATGAAGAATGAAGAATTAAGAATGAAGAATACCTTTATTTCTTATTCTTCATTCTCCATTTTTCATTTAATTGAACTCCAGCAAGAGGATTTCCCTCGGTTGCAATTCCAATGTCTCGCCCAATGTTACAGTACGTCCGCTTAGAAAATCTTTGGCTTCCGCTTGAGGCAGGATTTCACGGTACGGAGTGAGGTTGAGCGTCTGAGCCTGACCGGTTCCGTTCATCATTACCACCACCGAACGTCCGTTATACTTGCGTTCGTACACATACGTTCCGTTCTGAATGGAATAGTGTTTCAGTGTCCCTTTGCCGAGAACTTCGTTTCCTTTACGCCAGTTCAGCAGCTTGCGTGTAAAATCAAACGCTTCATTCTGCATAGCTGTGCGTCCGTTTGCTGTGAAGTTTTCGGTGGTATCGTCTTGCCAGCCTCCAGGGAAATCCTTGCGCAGGTCGCCATCGCCTTTGCCTTTATCGCCTGTCATCAGTATTTCTGTTCCATAATAGATTTGAGGAATGCCACGAGTGGTGAGCAAAAACGTAATGGCTTGTTTGTAGCGTGTAAGGTTCTCGGCTTTTTCATCAGTAGTGGCAAAGCGTGAAGTATCGTGGTTGTCAAGGAAAGTCAACAGATTCATCGGATTGGCATATACCAGATCTTGTGTCTGATAATCATACAGTTTGTACAATCCTCCTGCCCATTCGGTCGTTTCTTCATCGAAAGCCTGGTTCATCAGTCCCTGCAAGGGGAAGTCCATTACGGTAGGCAGATTAGAGTTCTTCGGAGCAGCCAGTTTGCTGTCTTTTTGCCAATAAGACACCAATACGTTGGTGTTCAGCCAGGTTTCGCCTACAATGTTGAAATATGGGTATTCTTCCAGTACTTCTTTGCACCATTGGCTCATGAAATCGTAATCGGCATACGGATGAGTGTCCTGACGGATACCGTTGATGCCTGCATATTCTATCCACCAGATGCTGCTTTGGATAAGATAGCGTGCCACGTGGCGGTTGCGCTGGTTCAGGTCGGGCATCACTTGGGTGAACCATCCGTCGGTGGCGATTTTCTTCTCATACTGGCTGGCATGTACATCCATTATACTTGCCGTCTTGAATGAAGTTTGTACGTATTCGGAATGGAAGTTGAACCATTCTTTCGAAGGCTTGTCGCGGAACAGGTAGTTTTCGCTTCCGCAATGGTTGAATATCATGTCCATAACGACTTTCAGTCCTTTGCTGTGTGCCTGGTCGACCAAAGTCTTGAACTCTTCGTTTGTTCCGAAACGGCGGTCTATCTGGTAGTAATCCGTGATGGCATAGCCGTGATAAGATCCGTCGGGCATATCGTTTTCCTGTGTGGGGTTGAGCCAGATGGCCGTTACGCCCAGGTCGGCAATGTAGTCTAAATGGTTGGCAATACCTGCCAAGTCACCTCCATGACGCGCGAACGGGTCATTGCGGTCTACCTTGTTCTCTTTCATGCCTTCTACAATGTCGTTTTCCGGATTGCCGTTGGCAAAGCGGTCGGGCATAATCAGGTAAAGCACGTCTTCGGAAGTGAATCCTTGTATGTCGCTCCCCTTGCGCACACGTTGCTTCAATTCGTAAGAGACAGCCGTTTTCTTTTTCCCTTGAGTCAGGACGATATCGAATGTCTGTGCGGGAGCATCCGTCAGGTCAAGATAAAGAAAAAGATAATTCGGGCTGTCTTGCCTTACGGTTTCTTTCAAGACGATGTTCTTGCCTGTAACCGAAACCGCAGACGTAGCGATGTTCTTGCCATAAAGCATGATTTGAAGCTCGGGATTTTTCATTCCTGACCACCAGAAGTTAGGGGCTATCCGGTCGATTTCCGTCACCGGAGCCGCTTTGCTGAATCCCAAGAAAGCAAAGGCGGCAAGCAGGGTAAGCCATAGTTTTTTCATGATAATAATTGTTTTATGATAGTATGAATTAATGTTAATGCCATCATGCCTTGATGCATATATCGGCGTAAGCCAATGCAAGTATATGCGTAGGTTGATGCAAGTATGTGCATAGCCCGTTGGAACTATTTACTTTTCTTTTAAACAAAAATAGGAAAATAGAGGAATATTTCGTATATTTGGAAGCGGAATATAAGTGGGGTATGTTATAAAATCAATGAGAATAAGAAAGTTATCTTAAATTTAAAGATGAAAAATATAAATCAGATTGTATGAAAAAAACTATTATATTAATTGTATTGTCGCATGTTCTTGCATTTGCTTGCATGGGGCAGTCTTCAAACGAACGGATTCTGAAAGAATTGGACGAAGTAATCGGGAAGAAAAAAGAGCACTGCGAAGAACGGGAAAGAACGATAGCCCAACTAAAGCAACGCCTTGCCAACGAATACGATAATGCACAAAGATACACAATCTGTAGTGAACTGTTTACTCAATACTTGCATTATCAGGCGGATTCCGCCTTGCATTATGTCGATGAGATGGAACGGTATGTCGGTTCGGCAAAGCCACAGAGAGCGGAAGCCGACGTGATTATCAACCGTGCCGATGCGATGGGCGTTATGGGAGCATATAACGAAGCCTTACAGACTTTAGAGCAGATAGACCGCAACCTGGTGACTCCGGACGTGCGGTTGAAGTATTACTACGCCATGCGTTCCTATTACGGTTGGATGGCGGATTACACCATTATCCATTCGGAAAAGGAAAAATACATCCGCAAGACCGCCTGCTACCGTGATTCGGTGCTGATGCTGGTGCCCGAAGGTCCCGGACGGAGCATTTCGCTGGCTGAAAAGATGTTGCTCGAATCGCAATTCGATGCCGCCATTCCAGTACTGAACAAAACCTTGTCCGCTCCGATGAGCATGCAAGAAAAGGCATACGTCAACTATACACTGGCATCAGTCTATGAAGCGAAAGGCGATGTCGAAATGCAGATTTATTATTTGGCCCAGACCGCCATTATCGACCTCACCATGGCAGTGCGTGAATACGCTTCCCTCCAGCGGCTGGCATGGGTTCTTTACCGGCAGGGAGATATCGAACGGGCTTACCGCTACCTTCGTTGTTCAATGGAAGATGCTGTTGCATGCAACGCCCGTTTGCGTTTTTTAGAAGTGACTGAAGTGTTTCCCATCGTCAACGATGGCTACTCTGACAGTGTAGCGAACGAACGGCGTATGATGAATATCTTTTTCTTTACGTTGGCGGTGATAGCGCTGCTGCTCGTCATCGTAGCGTTACGCCTGTATTCATGGAACAAGAAATTATCGCTCATGCGGGTGAATCTTTCGGCGGCTAACGAAGAACTGAAGACGGTGAACGAAAAGTTGGCGCAAACTGGTAAAATAAAGGAAGTGTATATTGCCAGATATTTGGATAAATGCGTAAGTTATCTCGACAAACTGGAGCAATACCGGCGTTTGTTGGAAAAACTGGCAATGGCTTCACGCATCGATGATTTGTTCAAGACTATCCGTTCCGACCAGTTTTTGCGCGATGAACGAAAGAATTTTTATATGGAATTCGACAAGTCTTTCCTCGAACTCTTTCCTAATTTTATTGATGATTTCAATGCATTGCTAACGGACGACGGGAAAATATACCCCAAAAAAGGAGAGCTTTTGAGTACGGAGTTGCGTATTTTTGCCCTGATCCGCTTGGGGGTAACTGATACAGCCCGTATAGCTCATTTCTTAGGCTATTCGCTTGCTACGGTATATAATTACCGCAGCCGTATCCGCAATAAGGTGAAAGTAAATAAAGAAGATTTTGAGCAGGAAGTGATGAAGTTGTAGAACACGCCAAGCATGCCTTTGGATGAACATAAGTGAGTCGGACGTATCACTTATGAAAACGAATATATACTGCAACTGCTGATGAATATATACTGCATCTGCTGATGAATATATACTGCATTGGCAAAGGCAGTACTACTGCGTTATTTGCATCCAGAGCAAGTTGCGGACATTTATCAAATTGGGCAAAATGCGGATAATCATATTAGAAGCTGTTTTGAATTTATCGTGCGATGATTTGGGATGAGTTTTTGAGGCATTTTCGCTTTTGTGATGAGGAAGATAGCGGGCTATCTGACGAAGAACAGGAGCGGAAAGGACCAAAAAATCGCCCAAAGCACGCACGAAAACGGATACATCAAGCCAAGAAAAACTTTTTGGAGAAATTCAAAACAGCTTCTTAGTAAATATCTTGTTCTGATGAAGGTGCCTGGACGGATTTTGCCTGTTCGGGTGTCGGTTCATTCATGTTTTCGAATACGAGTGTTTGTTTTCCGTAAACGGCATGGTTGACCTCCATCTTGATGCCTTTGGCACGGTCAATCGGGAGTGTGTTGAGATTATAGCATACCACTTCCGTTCCGGGATTGAACACGTCTGTCGTGTCTCCATATGTGTTGTAGCGGTATTCCAGATGGATATATCCGTCTTCTCCTATCTCTTGTTCATCTGCATGTCTTATCAGGCTGACCCGGTGCTTTTTCTCCAGTGGCATTTTCATATCGAACAGCATGTTCATGTATCCTCCTGCTATCCATGCTTCACGTACATAGGCTGGGTCGTTGGCATATTCGTTCTCGTTTTCATTAGTCAGGTCTTCTACCGTTTTGGTCAGGAAAGTGCGTAGCTGTTCTGGCTTGATTCCCACATCGTATCCGTAATAATTGTCATATAACGGGTTGAAGACCAGCAGTCCGCGTGTACCTTCTGTTATCTGATACCCCCATATTCCCGAAGCAGCGGGATACATGGTTCCCCATGTGTCGCCTGTAAAGGTATAGATTCCATCACTCTCTACATGTATGGTCACCCAGTCGTAGGCAATATCACCGATAGAATATCCGTCTCCGTCATCGCATGAGGTTTGAAGCATGCCTATTGTCAGTGCACAGAGACCCATTGCGTATTTCAATAATCTTTTCATATTTGTGTGGTTTTACTATTCAATAAGTAAAGACGGAAAGAGTTTGAATACTGCATGCATTTAGCATAAATTAAGGAAATATCAGGGGGGGGGGAATAAAAAGATGCAGATATACATTGGGACAGCGGTTTGGGAAATTCTCGACAAGCCTTGCTGTGTATGTATATCTGCGTCTCGTTTTTTAAGAATATGAGGGGTAGGTTATTGGGCTGTTGAGTCTGTTGCTGCCGGTGTGGTAGCCTGTTCGGTCTGGGGTGCAGCAAAGCCTTCGGGGGCATTTAACGGATTTGTTTTCTGTTCCTGAACAGCCTGATCCATGATTACAGACGAACCTTGAGTGGCACTTGGCAATACATAAGCAGCTGCAACACTTAAAACTACCATGAAAACAGCCAGTCCCCATGTCAGTTTTTCAATGAAATCGGTTGTTTTTCTTACACCCATAATCTGATTGGAAGAAGCAAAGCTGGAAGCCAATCCTCCTCCTTTTGAATTCTGTATCAATACCACAAAGCACATTAATACAGATGCCAGTACGATTAATCCAACTAATAATAAGTACATTTTCTTTTATTTTGATTTAGCGTTAATAATCAATTTTTCCAAAAATCTCATTTGGTCTGCAAAGTAAGCATTTTTTTTTGGATATTTCAAATTTAATTTCTTGATAATTTCAAGAGCTTTCTCATAACGGTGCTGTTTGACGTATATTTTAGCCAAAGTTTCGGTAAAATAGTTTTCATCGTTTTCGGTTTCTGTCTGTGCTTCTTCATCATCCGGTTCGTTTTCTTCCTGTAGGGATGGAGCGGCGGGCGTTTCGTGCGACTGTGTATTTTCGATAAAACGGTCTATCAGTTCCTGGCCCTTCATTGGAGTGACTTTTTCAGGCTTTGTTCCTTCCTTCAGCAGTATGGTTGCATAGTCCATGTTGGCTTCTGCAGGAAGGGGCAGGTCATTTCCCAAGGATTCGGGTGTGCCAGATAAGAAACGGTCGATGAGGTCGAGGGTGCGGTCTGTATCAGAAGCATTTGCTGGTGTTTTCTTGTCGTTCGTATGCTGTTTGATGGAAAGGCGTTCACCTTCGATGAAGTAGAAAAGTACACTCAGGTCGGCAATGTAGAGTGCGCTTTTCTGTAACTCGGCTTTAAAGTCGGGGCTTTGTAGCAGATACAGGTTCTTGAGGTAAAGTAAACGTGCCGTCTGAAAGTAAGGATAGCGCGACAAAAGTTCGCGTAGTTGCTCCAGACTTTCTTCCGATAACGATTCGGGATGTAAAATCCACTGTTGTAGGTTTTCTTGTATCATTTTTACCAGTTAGCCACAGTAGCATTAAATATTTGGTCTACAATCTCATCAATCATTTCACTCACCAGTCCTTCTTGCACAGAAGAAAGCTGCTGGCTGGCATCGTATTCACGGCTTGCCGAGAACTGTTGTTCAAAGTCTTCGGCATGATTGGTATTGTTGACAAAACGCACATTGACGGTCATGCGCAATTCTGCCATTGTAGAATAACCGTCGGAACCTACACCTTTATTATATGCGTCGTAATTGGTTATTTCGCCCGAAAGTTCCAGGTCGCCTCCCTGACGTGCCTGTTTTAAACGGGTTTGCCGCATATAGATGTCTTGCAAAGCCGTGTTGAACATCGATTCCATCGGACCCCAGACAAAGGCTGCCGAACGGTTGGGAAAATTTTCGAATGAAATGGTTTTTACTTTGTCGTAGTTGATAGATGCTCCATTAAACTTATACGAGATGGAGCAAGCTGTCAGTATGCAGGCAAAGACTGCACACATGCCTATAAGTTTACTGCGTTTTTTATTCAAGTCCATATTCTTTGATTTTTCGGTAAAGTGTACGTTCTGATATTTTCAAGTCGGCAGCAGCGTTTTTGCGTCTGCCATGATGTCGCTCCAAAGCTTTGCGGATCATTTCTTTTTCCACGTCTTCCAATGCCAGGTTTTCTTTTACATATTCTTCGGTATCTTGTACCTCTGAAGGCTCTACGGGGGTGACGTTGATAGGGTGCTCTGTTGCAGATACAGGTTTGACTACCACAGGCGATTCGGGTATGACATTTACTGTATTTTGCAGATAGTGTACCGGCACCTCAGTGGGTTGTGACACGGTATAGCTGGGGTGTTCGGCCATAATGTCATGAACTAGTCTTTTCAGTTCGGTTACATCCCGGCGCATGTCAAACAAGACCTGATACAGGATTTCGCGTTCGCTTTCGAATCCTTTTTTCTCAGATGCATGGATGCCTAATAAGGCAGGCAGGCGTGACTCTGGCTGTGGAGGCAGGTAGCTCTGCAATATGGCGGGAGTGATATCCCGATTGGTTTCCAGGATGGATATCTGTTCGGTGATGTTCTTCAGCTGGCGGATATTGCCTGGCCACGGATAGTGAACCAAAAGCTGCTTGGCTTCTTCCGTAAGTTGGATGGCGGGCATATGGTATTTTTCGCCAAAGTCTGAGGAAAATTTCCGGAACAACAAGACAATATCTTCTGTACGTTCCCGCAAAGGCGGGACTTTGATAGGCACTGTGTTCAGGCGATAGTAAAGGTCTTCACGGAATCTTCCTTCGGCAATGGCATCGGTGAAATTGACATTGGTCGCTGCTACAATGCGTACATCTGTTTTTTGTACTTTTGATGAACCTACCTTGATGTACTCGCCTGATTCGAGTACCCGGAGAAGGCGTGCCTGTGTCGATAAGGGGAGTTCGCCTACTTCATCAAGAAAAATTGTTCCTCCGTTTGCTTCGGCAAAGTATCCGTTACGGTCGCTGATAGCACCTGTAAAGGCTCCTTTTTCGTGTCCGAACAATTCGGAATCGATTGTTCCTTCGGGGATGGCGCCACAATTGACGGCTATGTAAGGGCCGTGTTTACGGCGGCTGAACTGATGGATGATTTGAGGAAAACTTTCCTTACCTACACCGCTTTCACCGGTTACTAATACCGACAGGTCGGTAGGAGCTACTTGTATAGCTATATCAATGGCACGGTTCAGCCCCTCGGTATTTCCGATGATGCCGAACCTGAGTTTTACGCTTTGGATTTCTGTCTTATTCATATGGGTGACTTCTTTATATGACAAAATTACAAAAATCTTGTTATATCCAGCAATTTTGGCAGCTTTTTATTTGGTGTTAAGAGCCTGGTCACCTTTTTTTAGAATACGGTACGAATCATGAAACGGATGCCCCATTTATTGGCGGTAGGCAGGTTATTATAATTCAGCCGGCGTACATATTCTATATGCAGTAACTTGAAGATATTGTGTATACCTGCTGTGATTTCTACATACGGCTTATGTGGATCCATCACATAACTGGAGTAATCGTATCCTCCGGCGGCATTGTAATGTCCTGGAAACATCATTAAGACGTTATCGTTGCGGTTTTGTTCCAGAAATGGATTGTTTTTGTCGGTCAGTTTTCCCCAAAGGCATTTCACGCCGATAAATTCACGCCATTTCAGCTTTTTGAGCAGAGGAATGCGGTTGAACAGCTTGCCTTGCATGTTCCACGATACATCAAGCGAGGCATAGCGGTCGTTCAGAAACTCCATGTTATTGATAAGATTGAATGTTTCTTCTTGAATGATGTACGACAAGTTGGCTGCCGGCATAATCAAGAGGGGGAAAGGTACCTTGTTCCACTGGATGCCGCCTTTCAGGTATACATCAATATTTCCCCAAGAGTTGAGCCAAAAGCGTTTGTAGGCACTGAAATCGGTCATATTGTATGTATAGTCACTTCCCAGTATACCTTTCACGGAAAGGGTATGCTGAATGGAGAATACCGGTGCATCCAGATTTACCGGCAGGCGGCGTTGTTTGGTATTGACAAATGTTTCTCCCGGTGCATAGCGGAAAGCTATCGAAGCTTCGGCAACGGTAATATCGTGTGTGTTGAATGGTGAATGTACCCATTCCGTACCCGATAGCCTGCCGTTTGCAATGGCAGATTGCAGTTGCGATTCGCCAGCCATGGTGCGGTAGAACAATTTTCCGCATGGCTCATAATTGGCATAGCGTACAAAGGCGGTAGTCTTGAAGCCGAATTCGCGTTCGCGTTCGTATTTAATGGTGGCTTTCCGTTCGTAATTGTATTGGTCTACCGTACATACTTTCAGTGATGTAAACACGTTGTCTTTGTCGGTATGGATAAATTTGTCGGAAGGCAACATGTTGTCATACTGGTAGGTGAACGTCATCGAATGTTTCGGAAATTCGCGCGGAAGGTATTCTTTCTTGTCGAACGAATATTCCACTTCACCCATATATTTCGACCGCTTGTCTTTGAATCCGTAAGCATAGTATCCTTTCAGGAAAAGGTGTGGATTCAAGTTGGCTGTAGTTTGTGCCGACGCACGCAGGCGTAACCCGTCAATGTAGTTAGAGGTAATCATGGTATTGATAGGACCTATATCTACCTTGCTGTCGGGGGTACTGGTTTCCACAAAATTCTCGATAAGTGCTTTTAAGAAAAACATGAAGTATTTGAAACCTTTTATTTTGGTCAGGTCGTCCACAAAACTGCCCATACGTTGTTCCGATTGGGTCAAGTCTTCTTGCCTGTACTTGCTCCAGAATTCGTTGTCGCGCATCATGGCATTTACATCCTTTATTTCTTTTCCTTTTTGTTTGAAAAGTCTGTTGGGTAAAGGGTCAAAGTTGAAGTCGAAATACCGGGTGGTCCGTCTTACTAGAAAGCTTCCCAGTACTTTTTTCAGGTAAGACATTTCGCACAGCATATCATCTTCCAGCAAGGTCCATTCTCCTGTGGGCAGTTCGCCGAACTTCTGGTCAATCACCATGTGGTCGACAAAGTTGATATCGGTTTTCTTTGGCAGGTTTAACTGGCATTGTTTGACACGATAGGTAGAGTCGGCAAGGATATACAGGCTTCCTGTAAATCCGAAGTCTTGTGAGTTGTTGGGCACGAACGAGAGGCGGAAACACTTGTCGCGCTCCACATAAATGGTATCCATGATATAGAACTTGTAAAACCGGATACCTGCTTCCGATATCGGGCTGTCGAACGGATATTGAAGAAAACGGAAACGGTCTTGGTAGATGTCAATATCCTGAAAGACGTCTTTCAGGACAGTTGTAAGCATTTCGCCGGTACTGAACAGTTCGTTCACCCCCGTAGAGTTGATGCCACGCACATAGGTCTTTTCCGAATGCGGTTCTTTACGGTATACGTTTTCATAGACGGTTTCGTCGACCGAAAGGGGAAGGATGTTCTTGCCTGTTACGTCGCATACCTCTACCTGGTCGCGGAAGAAAGGATATTGCTTGAATAGCCAGGATTCGCGTAAAGTGTCTGCCGTGATGTTGTTTTTGGCAAACATGATTTTCTGGTATTTATAATATTGGTAGAAATCCTTCTGCTTCAAGTCTGTTCTCCGCTTCGAAGCAATGACTTTCTTTATCATTTCTACGGCAGGATTGTTCTTGCGGGAGTATTTTTCTTTTTTAGGCCGTATGATGATTTCGTCAAGCATCTGGTCTATTTCTTTCATGCTGACGTTCAGTTCGCTTGTTTTTGCTGATACGATGATTTCTTGTGTTTCGTATCCTACCATGGAAAAAGTCAGTTTAGTCCATCCTGCATGGTATGCAATCGAATATTCGCCATCATTATTTGTTACAGTTCCCACTCCTTTCCCGTCGTAATATATATTTAAATAAGGAATAGGTTCGCCTGTATTTGCGTCGACAACCACCCCATGAATCTGGGCTGCAATCTCCATCATACAGAACCAACCTATAAATATAAGGAGTAATCGTTTCACCATATCAATAATCTTACTACGCTTTTTATTAAATTTGAAAACGAAGGCGAAATTACACCACTTTCTTGTTTCTGACAAATGAAGAACGTTGAAAACTGATAAATAAACCGACTTTTATGTAGTATTAACCATTATTAATTTAGATTTTAAGGAAAGACATTTCAAAGAAAAACCGTACTTTTGTAGGCTCTTACAGAAGAGACTTCAAGGTGACAGCTTGTCGGTTAATAAACAAGAGTATGCAGAAGATACCTTTTTTTCATCAGTTGATAGCAAGTGGATTCGGTAGCGGATACAGTCCGGTGGCTCCAGGTACGGCAGGTGCCCTTTTGGCAATGTTGGTATGGTGGGGATATGCGTCTTTGCTCGATTATGTATTTATACAGGTTATAACGGCATCGTTGGTCGTTGTCTTTACTGTATTAGGTGTATGGTCGGCTGGCGTATCCGAGAAATATTGGGGAGCCGACCCGTCACGGGTAGTCATTGATGAGATGGTGGGAACCTGGATCGCTCTCTTGGCTGTGCCTGCTCATGGGCATTGGGGATACATGGTTGCGGCGTTTCTGTTATTCCGCTTTTTTGATATCCTCAAGCCGTTAGGCATCCGGAAGACGGAGCGTTTCCGGGGAGGATATGGTATTATGGCAGATGATATATTGTCGGGCATTTATGGGCTGATAGTTATTTATTTTTATAGATGGATTGTGACGTGAAGGACTGGCTTATAGGTTTCACTCAGGGGAAAGGTTTGTTTATGTTTATCCGTGCCCAGCTTTCGGCACAGGTAGCGACTGTTGTCGATTTTCTGGTCAGTATTGTACTGAATCAGGGATTCGGCATCTATTATGTTTATGCTACCTTGACAGGCTCGGTCAGCGGAGGATTGGTGAATTGCGCCATTAATTATAAATGGACTTTCCATACTGAAGATTGCGGTCCGATGTATGTGTTGTTTAAATATCTTCTGGTCTGGTTGGGAAGTATTGGGCTTAATTTGTGGGGCACATACCTGCTGACCGAATTTCTGACGATGCAACAAAGTCGTCTGCATCTGACAGACTCTACCGCTTTTATTCTTTCGAAGGTTATTACTTCGGTAACGGTAGCTGTGTGTTGGAATTACAATCTGCACCGTATGTTCGTATTTAAAGATGCTCAAATAAATAATCGATTGAAAAACAGAATAAAACAAATCAAACACCGACATGGAAATAAAAAAACAAGCTAAAAAGATGCGGGACGCATTGCAGCAGTTTATTTATAAAGTGATAGACCCGCTGGTTCATGGAATGATAAAGATAGGTATTACGCCTAATATGGTGACAACTATCGGTTTCCTGGGAAACCTTGCAGGAGCCTGTATTTTGATTTATGCAGGGGCTCATCCGGACGAAACGCCCTACCGGCTTATTGCCTGGGCAGGTGGAGTGATATTGGTATCTTCTTTGTTTGACATGATGGACGGGCAGGTGGCACGCATCGGGAAGATGGCATCTACTTTCGGAGCCATGTACGATTCGGTACTTGACCGGTATAGTGAACTGGTGACATTGGGAGGTATTTGTTTTTGTCTTATCGGGCATGGCTATCTGGCAGGTGCCGTTATAACTTTTGCCGCTTTAATCGGTTCGCTGATGGTAAGTTACGTGCGTGCCCGTGCCGAAGGATTGGGGCTGGAATGTAAAATCGGGTTTATGCAACGTCCCGAACGTGTCGTGCTGACCAGTGTAGCTTTGCTGGTATGTGGTATCACGGCGACTTGTGCCCGCGGGCTTTCGTTTGATGCCATGCTGATTCTGATTATACCGATGGCATTTATTGCAGTTTTTGCCAATATTACAGCATTGGCACGTATCGAATATAGCCGTCGTCAGCTGATAAAGTGATTTTGATATGGATTTTAAGAGACAATTGAAGGCAGATTTCCCTTCTGTCAGGGAAATCATTACGCTTGTGGCGGCACTTGCGGTGTGGATGGGTGTTACTGCTGTGTTTGTTGGGATACGTCCCGAACATTGGTTAATGACACTTTTGCTGATAGTCTTGTTTTTTTCCGGTTCTTTTACACGTAAGCTGGCAATTGCCTTATTGCCGTTTGTCGTTTTTGCCATATCGTATGACTGGATGCGTATCGTGCCTAACTATGAGGTTAATCCGATTGATGTGAAAGGATTGTACGAAGCCGAGAAGCATCTCTTCGGCATTGCTACTGCACAAGGGATACTGACACCTAATGAATTTTTTGCGGTTCACCATTGTGCGGTTATGGATTTTATGGCAGGAGTGTTTTATTTGTGCTGGGTGCCGGTGCCGGTCTTGTTCGGGCTGGGACTTTATTTTACGCGCCAGCGCCGGGTCTATCTTCATTTTGCACTGGTATTCCTCTTTGTCAATCTGTTGGGTTTTGTCGGTTATTATATTCATCCTGCAGCTCCACCCTGGTATGTCATGCATTATGGTTTCGAACCGGTTCTCAACACACCGGGCGATGTGGCTGGGTTGGGACGCTTTGATGAGATGACGGGACTTACGGTCTTTCATGGGTTGTACGGCCGTAATGCCAATGTCTTTGCTGCGGTACCTTCTTTGCATTCCGCCTATATGGTAGTTACCCTGTTTTATGCTTTCAGGGCGCGTTGTGCCTGTTGGCTTCGGTTGACGTTTACCGTTATCATGTGCGGAATATGGTTTACGGCTGTCTATTCCGGACATCATTATCTGATAGATGTGATGTTAGGTATCTTGTGTGCACTTTTAGGGATTCTTCTTTTTGAGCAGGGTTTGATGCGTATACCAGCCTTCCGGAGGTTTGTCGGGAAATACGTGGGATATATTTCTTAAGAAGCTATTTTGAATTTATCGCCCAAAGCACACACGAAAACGGATACATCAAGCCAAGAAAAACTTTTGGAGAAATTCAAAACAGCTTCTAGAATGACTGGACTGATTGTGTCGCCAATTTTTGCATCAAATATACATCCCGATAGCCTTCCCCGGTATGAACCCAGTCTTTCAGGGTACCGGTGAGGCTGTAGCCCAGCTTTTTGAACAGGCGGAAACTGGCTGTATTGTCACTCCGGATGTAGGCATACAGCTGGTGAATGCCCAACAGCCCGAAACAATGTTGTTCCAGTAAGCAGAGTGCCTCAAAGGCAATGCCTTGGCGGCGGTAAGCAGGTTTTACAACAATGCCTGTCTCGGCGCGCCGGTGACGCGCGTCAAAGGCGAACACATCTATAATGCCTGCCACTTCTCCTGATGCATGTTCAATCATGAGGCGGAGTTGACCGTCGGCGAACAGGTCGTTTTGGTTTTCGGCGATGTATTTTTTCAACTGGTAACGCGAATAGGGACCTGTGGCAGGGCCGTTTTCCCAAAACGAGGCATCGTTTTCGAAAAACATCATTTCATCAATATCCTCAGGCTCTGGAGCGCGTAGGCTGATTTTACTGGAATGCAAGGACGGGTTCATTCGGACAGAGAGGTATCAGAGAGGTTTAATTCACTCAGCAGGCGTTCTTTGCCTGGAACGCAAAACAGTGAGGCTATTACGGTCATACCGGTGCAGAGCAATCCGGTGGTGTCCATCGTCCAATAGTAAGCAGACAGACTTGCAAGAGAGGCTACTGTGAGCAGGGCGATGCGTATTTCGCTCCACCGGCGGTAACTCTTTAGGGCATTCTTGAGAGGAAGGGCAGCGATGTGCCGTGTAAGTGACAGGTTGAAGAGGCGCAGCGACAGGGGGATGAGGCATATCGTGAGCAGGATGCTGGTTACCTGCATGATGTATTCCATTTGGGCATCGCCTGCAAAAAGCCCTTGAGGCAAGATGTCGCATTCATATAGCGCGGCGAGCAACACAGTCAGCACCCACATCAGGGCATATTCGGCTTTCAATATCCGTATCAGGCGTTTCAGTTCTTTTTCCATAAATCGTAAAATCGTAAATCGTTAAATCGTAAATTCAAATCGTGGTGCCCGTGAACACAATCCGGTTGGCGATGGATCGTCCTAGCGTGACCTCATCGGTATATTCCAGCTCGTCGCCGATGGAGATGCCCCGGGCGATGATGGTCAGTTTCACGTTGTAGGGTGCCAGTTTGCGGAAGATGTAAAAATTGGTTGTGTCGCCCTCCATGGTCGAGCTGAGCGCCAGGATGACTTCCGACACGGTGCCTGCCTTCACGCGTTCCACCAGGCTTTCTATCTGCAGGTCCGAGGGACCGATGCCGTCCATCGGTGAGATGACTCCGCCCAGCACGTGGTACAGTCCGCGGTATTGCTGGGTGTTTTCGATTGCCATTACGTCGCGGATGTTTTCTACCACGCAGATGGTCGAGGCATCGCGCGAGGGATTGGAGCAAATCTGGCAGACGTCCGTGTCCGAAATGTTGTGGCACACCTTGCAATACTTCACTTCATGTTTCAGGCGGATAAGCGCATTGCCGAACGATTCCACTGCCTGCGTGTCCTGCCGCAGCAGGTAGAGCACCAGTCTCATGGCGGTCTTTCGGCCGATGCCGGGCAACTTGGCAAATTCGTCTACTGCTTTTTCGAGTAATGCGGACGGATATTGTTGGTTCATCGTTTCTAATTTCCTTATCTGTTTCTGGGGCGCAAATGTACGAAAAATCCCGCTTCTTTTAGCGATGCGGCAAGGAAAACTTTCAAACGCAGCCTGTTGCCTTGCGGCTTTTGTCAGGCTGAAACGATGGTTTTAACCGGTGAAAACTGCAGTTTCAGCCTGTTGAAACTCCTCAAGCGGCTGGAAGTTTCGCGGGTGGCGATTGGTTGTCTGTGTGATTGTGGGTTTTTTCAGTTGATGATGAGTTTGTACCCGATGCCTCGGACATTTACGATGCGGATGCGCTCGTCGCGCGAGAGCTTGTGGCGGAGTTTGGTGATGAATACGTGCAGGCTGCGCTGGTTGAAGAACGTATCGTTGCCCCATAACTCAATCAGGATGTCTTGCATCAGGGTCACTTCGTTCCGGTTTTCGCAGAGGCGGCGCAAGATTTCGCTTTCGCGGTAAGAAAGTTCGGTCTCGTTTCCGAGGTAGGAGAGGCGTTGGGTGATGGCGTTGAAGCGGTACCTGCCTATTTCGAATTCTGTTACGGACGTTTGCTTTTCTGGGGCGGAATAGTTGGAAGCCCGTCCCAAGAGGGCTTTGATGCGCACGATAAGTTCCTGCATCCCGAACGGTTTCTTCAGGTAATCGTTTCCCCCTAATTCGAAACCTTCCACCACATCGCTCGTGGCGGAACGGGCGGTAAGGAAGAGTACGGGCGTCTGCTTGTCCTGCCGCCGGATGCGGCGCACCATTTCAAATCCGTCCATGCGGGGCATCATCACGTCTGCCACTACCACGTCCGGCTTTTGGCCGAAGAACTTTTCGATTCCTTCTTCCCCGTTTTCCGCCAAACGGATAGCGAAGCCTTGCCCTTCCAGCGTGTCCTTGATGATAAGGGCGAGTGTCTCCTCGTCTTCCACCAGCAGTACATCGATTATTGCTTCTCTATTCTTCATTCTTAATTCTTAATTCTTCATTCTTAATTTAATCGTGAATTCGCTTCCTCGTCCCGGTTCGCTCTTCACTTCCACCGTTCCGCCGTGTTTCTCGGTCATGGTCTTTACGTAATACAGCCCCAGCCCATAGCCCTTCGTGTCGTGCTGGTTTCCGGTCGGTACGCGGTAGAATTTGTCGAATATGTGGCGCAGCTTGTCGTGCGGGATGCCGATGCCTTGGTCGCGGACGGAGAGGACGAACCAGCCGTTGTCTTCGTGGCAGGTTATGTCAATCTGTGCCTCGCCGGGCGAATACTTCACGGCGTTGTCCAGCAGGTTGCTCACGATGTTGCTGAAATGCGTGCGGTCGGCGTATACGGTGAGGTTCTCCGGCTCGATGCGGAGGGTAATGCCGGCGGGCTTGTCCGCTTTCAGCTTATGCTGTTCGATGAGTGGTGCGATGACTTCCTGAGGGGTGAAGGTTTCCGGATGCAGGCGAAAAGTCTTGCGCCGTTCCATTGACATGCCGAGTATCTGTTCCACCAGCCCGCTCAGTCTCCGTAATTGTTCCTGGCAGATGCGCAGGTAGCGTTCCCGCTTAGCCGGGTCGGTTCCGGTTCCGAAATTGAGCAGGGCATCGTTGGCAGCGTATGCTACGGCGATAGGGGTTTTCAGTTCGTGGGTGATGTTGTTGGTGAAGTCGCTTTTCATTTCTTCCAACGTCTTTTGGCGCAAGAGGGTGCGGATGAGGAAGCCGAACGCAAGCCCCAAGATAACCAGTATCAGCGCCGAGGCGGTGAGGATGCCTGCCATTTGGGTGAGCACGATGCTCTCGATAGGCTCTAAGGTGAGCCGGTAGAGCCAATTGCCGTGCCGGTCGTAACTGTAATCGTAGGTAATGGCTTTCGGCGAAGGGAGGTAACCGCCGGTGCTTTTGACATTGAGCGTGTCGGTGAACGTATAGCTCGAATCGACGGTGCTTCCCCGGTGCAGGTACATCAGCCGGTAAGGGGCGTGGATGCCGATGCGGTGAAGCTCTGTTTCCAATAGGCTGTCGAAGACGGCGAAGTCGGGGTCGGTCAGGATGTCCATGCCCGCGTGCAGCCCTTGCTGGAAGTTGGAGGCAAGTTCGGCGGTCGAGCTTTTGTTCTCGAAGAGGATAGAGGCGATGTCGGCTTGCAGGGCAGCTTGCGGGGCGATGACGGTGTCTTTTACGCTGCGTTCCCAAATGGAGATGCGGGTGCTGTCGCCGTACTTGACGCTGCGGATAGTATGGGTCTTCGTGAACGCCCGTTCGTCGTCGTATCCGGTCGAGACGGTCACTTCGGCTTGTGCCAGCGAATCGTTCTGCAGGTTCTTGACGCGCACGATCATTTCGTTGTAATCGCTCGTGCGCAGGGCTTCGCGGATGTCCTTTTCCATCTCGCTCCGCTGGGTGCGGTAAAGGCTGGTCAGCCAATAGGTTTGGTAAGCGAATACGCCCGCCAGCGAGAGGATGACCAGCAGGGCAATGTATTTCAGGGGCAATTTCATGCGGCGGTTCTTTTTTAGGTTTGTTTTTTCTCTGCGATTTCGTCCTGCAACGTGCAGGAAGCTTTCGCAAGCTGCAATTTGCCGCTGCCGTCGGGAGGACGTTTTCGCAGGCTGCAATTTGCTGCTGCCGTCGGGAGGACGTTTTCGCAAGCTGCAATTTGCTGCTCCCGTCGGGAGGACGTTTTCGCAGGCTGCAATTTGCCGCTCCCATCGGGAGGACGTTTTCGCAAGCTGCAATTTGCCGCTCCCATCGGGAGGACGTTTTCGCAAGGCAAAGATAGGTCTTTCCGCTCAATCTTGCGGAAAACGGTAAGACTAAATAACACTTCCGGTAACACTCGGTAAGACGGAAGATAAGGCGGATTCCGCGGGAAATGCCGAATTTTGCCGTATCAAACAAAAACGGAAATACAATGAAACGGATGATTTTGATTATCGGGCTGGCAGCTTTCGGAACGGGGCTTCCGGCGCAAGAAGCAGTAGACAGTTTATTGACGGGCGACGTGCAGACGGACAGCTTGTTTCAGGCTTTGCCCGAAGTGATGGTGGAAGGCGAACGCCCCGTGGTCAAGGCATTGCCGGGGAGGCTGGAATACGACCTGCCCCGCATGATTGCGCAAAAACCGATAGACAATGTATATGATGCGTTGAAAGAGCTTCCGGGCGTGGTGGAGATGAACGGCGGACTGACGTTGGGGGCACGGGGCGTGACCGTCATTTTGGACGGGAAGGTGACGAACATGAGCGCCGAGCAGCTTTATTCGTTATTGAAGTCGATGCCCGCCAGCCGCATCGAGCGGGTAGAAGTGATGTACAATGCTCCGGCACGCTATCAGGTGCGGGGTGCGCTGATAAACGTCCGCCTGCGCCACCGCATCGGCGACCCCGGCTCGGTACAGGGCGAAGCGTTCGCCAAGTATGACCAGCGGCACGAAGCTTCGTTCGAGGAGCGTGCCTCCTTCTTATATAATGGAGGGAAACTCTCGATGGATTTCCTTTACTCGCATACGCACGGCAAGAGTTACAACACGACCGACAAGGAAGCCCGCCATTGGCAAGAGGCGGAGGACGAAACCTGCCTCATCGAAAATCACCAGACGGGACGCGGACGGAACCATACGCATACGTTCCGCCTCGGCGCCGATTACCGCTTTGCCGAGAATCACATGTTGGGCTTTGTTTACAACGGGAGTTACGACACGAGCCATTATAACCAATACACCACGGGCACGCAGACGGCGACGACCTTGGGCAATCAGGAATCGTGGCTTCATAACGGGCGGCTGGACTATCAGGCTCCGTTCGGGCTGAAGGCGGGCACGGAGTTTACGTGGTATCATGCGCCGGGCAGCCAACGCCTCTCCAGCGAAATGGACGGGACGGGCATGGACTTTTATACCGAAGACGCGCAGCGCATCAACGCCTGGAAGTTCTACGTGTCGCAAGAACATCAGCTGAAGCACGGCTGGGGGCTGAACTATGGAGCGGTGTATTCTACGAGTGTGGACAATTCGTACCAGCGCTATTCGGGGAATGAAGGATTGCCTTCGGACATGGATTCGCGCCGGAGGGAACAGACGCTGAACGTATATGCGGGCTTCAGCAAGTCGTTCGGCGAAGATTTGTCGGTGGACTTTTCGCTTGCAGCCGAGCGTTACCGGACGCCGGTGTGGGACGAATGGAGTTGGTATCCGAATCTGACGGCAATGTATAAACCTTCCGCCAGCCATATCGTGCAGCTTTCTTTCAGCAGCGACAAGCGTTATCCCGGTTACTGGGCGGTGCAGGATGCGGTGTCTTATCTGGGCGGAGGTTATTCGGAAGTGCAGGGCAATCCGTTGCTGAAGCCTTCGAAAGATTACGATGTGAGGTTGGTGTATGTCTTGAAATCGAAGTATATCTTTTCTGCCTGGTTCAGCCATACGGAAGATTATGCCACGCAGACGCTTTACCAGTCGCCCGAACGCTTGGTGGAGATTTACCGCTATCTGAATTTTGATTTCCAGCGTCAGGCGGGCATTCAGGCTTCTGTTCCGTTCAAGGTAAAGAAGTGGCTCGATTCGCGCCTCACGCTGATTGGTGTATGGATGCGCGAGAAAGACAACGATTTCTACGACATGCCTTTCGACCGCCGCATCTGCTACGGCATGGCGGTATGGAACAATACGGTTACGCTTTCCACCCGTCCGGACTTGCGTCTGACGCTGAACGGGTTTGTGCGCAGCAAAGCGCATCAGGGCACGTATGATTTGCCAGCCAGCGGCAATGTGGACATCGCGTTGCGTTATGCTTTCGCCGGCAAGAACTGCATCCTGTCGGCTTGGTGCAAGGACATCTTCGAGACCGCAGGCATCGACCCGTATATCCGTCTTGCCCGCCAGTGGGTGACGAACGATTATTCGTGCTACCGTTCCGTAGGCTTGTCGTTTACGTGGAAGTTCGGCGGCTATCAGGAGAAGCGTCGGGAAGCAGTGGATACGTCCCGTTTCAAATAGTGTCTTTTTCGTGCGTTTGCAGCGGAGTTTGAAGATATTTTGCTATCTTTGCCTTGTCACTTAATCATATAAGGAGGAATACGTTATGAGAGTATCAGCATCGATGGAAAGTCTTTGGCAATATATCCAGTCGCTTTCGCTTAGCGAGCGGAACCGTATATGGCTTGCCGACAAATTGCTGGAAGGCACCCGCAAGGAGGAAGAGGAAACCGAGTATATCAGCAAGGAGGAAATCCTTGCCGGGATTGACGCGGGGCTGAAAGAGTTGAAATTAAAAAAGGAAGGTAAGCTACATTTGATTTCGGCAAGAGATTTTTTAAAGGAATTGAGAGATGAACGTTAAAATAGAACCTTTGCCGACTTTTAAGCGCGAAGCGAAACGGCTGAACAAACATTATGCTTCGTTTGCGGATGATTACGAAAGATTAATAAACGAATTGGAGGCCAATCCGCACCTCGGTACCGACTTGGGCGGCGGATTGCGCAAGATTCGCATGGCTATCACCTCGAAAGGGAAAGGCAAGAGCGGCGGCGCGCGGGTTATTACCTTTACGGTAGTGGTAGCGGTGGAAGAGAGCGAAATCAACTTGCTTTACATTTACGATAAGGCGGAGCGTTCTTCTATCAGCAAGAAAGAAATCGAAGAACTGCTTCGGTTGAATAGATTGAAATGACAATGAACGGCATATTCATCCTTGTTACCATAGCGGTTTATTTCGGCATCCTTTTGCTGGTGGCGCATATCACGTCGGTTCGCAGCAGCGACAACGATGCTTTTTTCCGGGGCAACCGCCAGTCGCCGTGGTACATTGTGTCGTTCGGTATGATAGGGGCTTCGCTTTCGGGCGTGACGTTTGTTTCGGTGCCCGGCATGGTGCGGAGCATTGATATGACGTATATGCAGACCTGTCTGGGCTTTTTTGTCGGTTATCTGCTGATAGCCCATGTGCTGCTTCCGCTTTATTACCGGCTGAACCTGATTTCCATTTATACTTATTTGAAAGAACGTTTCGGTGTCTGTTCTTATAAGACGGGCGCTTCTTTTTTTCTGGTCTCTAAATTGCTGGGAGCGTCCGCGCGTCTGTACTTGGTCTGTCTGATTTTGCAGCATTATGTGTTCGACGCATACGGTGTCCCTTTTTTGCTGACTGCCATCGGTACGGTAGTCCTCATCTGGCTATACACGCATAAGAGCGGGATACGTACCATTGTCTGGACCGATAGCCTGCAGACCTTCTGCCTGCTGGCGGCTTTACTCCTTATTATATACAAGGTAGTGGCGATGCTCGGTGGCGACTGGCCATCGGTTGCCGGTGCTGTGGCGGATAATGCGCACAGCCGTATCTTTGTGCTCGACGACTGGCATTCGAAGCAAAACTTTTTCAAGCAGTTCTTCAGCGGCATTTTCATTACCATCGTTATGACAGGGCTGGATCAGGATATGATGCAGAAGAACCTTTCGTGCCGCAACCTGAAAGAGGCGCAGAAGAATATGTATTGTTACGGTTTCTCGTTTTTGCCGGTCAATTTCCTGTTTCTGGTGTTGGGGATATTGTTGTTGCTGGCTTCTTCCCGGTTGGGGGTAGACTTGCCAGCCAAGGGGGATGATATTCTTCCGATGTTTGCCGCCGAGGGATATTTAGGTCCGGTGGTGCTGGTGCTCTTTACCATCGGCATAATCGCTGCGGCTTTTTCCAGTGCCGATTCGGCATTGGCGGCATTGACCACCAGTTTCTGTATTGACATTCTGGAGGTAGGACAGTTTTCGGAGGGTAAGGCACAACGCATCCGCCGGTGTGTACATATAGGTATTTCTGTTGTTTTTATCGGCTGTATGTTGGTGTTCAAGGCGGTAGGCAGTCAGAGTATTATCGATACGATTTATGTACTGGCAGCCTATACGTACGGGCCGCTGTTGGGCATGTTTGCTTTCGGAATGTTTACCCGCAGGTTGCCTCGCGACCGGTTTGTTCCTTATGTGGCGTTGCTCTCTCCGCTGGTGTGTTATGCCACCGACCGCCTGTGTTTTTACCTGGCAGGATATGCTTTCGGTTATGAAATGTTGATGTTCAACGGGCTGCTGACCTTCTTAGGTTTGTGGTCATTGAGCAGGAAAGTGTTAAAAAGCTGATGCAGAACATAAAAAAAGGTATTTGTTGTTCGGAGAAAAGCTTGTAATTTCGCAGCCAACAATCAAAAACAACCTAATGGTATCATGAAGACACTGATTATAACATTGATTTGCGGGCTGCTGGCGGTAAATTCCCTTTTTGCAAAAGGTTTCGAGCGTCCGGTTACGGCCGATTATCAAAAAGGAGTAGAGGCTTTGAACGAAGGTAATATCGAACAGGCTTATACTTATCTGACTAACGAACTGAACGCCAATCCGGAGAATGGCTATGCCCATTGCTATATGGCTTTGGTCTGTAATTTTTGCGGAGATGCCAAGTTGGCTTTCCATGCAGTAAACGAAAGCTTACGCTTTATACCCGAAGCGGATACCGAGTATCGTGCGTTTGCGTATTATACGCGAGGCATGCTGCTGATGAATGCCAAGGCATACGCCGAAGCGGAAGAAGATTTGGATGAGGCTATCCGCCTGACTCCTTCGGATGTGGAAAACTACAAGGCACGTGCGGAAGTTTATATGAACAACGGCAAGTATGAAGAGTCATTGGCCGATTTGCAGATGGCGATGAAATTGGACAGCCATGCCGATGTATATGATTTGATGATGCAGTTGCTTCAGGCAAATCCCGACCCGGTTTTCTTCGATGAGGTGACCAGTGCATTCAGCAATGCCACGGCAGCGCGTTGACGCTTTTATTTAATTTACGATTTGATAATTTACTATTTTTGATATTAAGAAGCTGTTTTGAATTTATCGTGCGATGATTTGGGATGAGTTTTTGAGGCATTTTCGCTTTTGTGATGAGGAAGATAGCGGGCTATCTGACGAAGAACAGGAGCGGAA
>NZ_NFJG01000219.1:0-1883 GCF_002159755.1 Bacteroides sp. An269 | reverse complement strand
AAAAAAGTCAGCGGATGCGAAAGACACAGGAAAGGAAATCTTTCAAAAAAAGGTCTAAAGCTCGCTGAAGAATAATTCGATGTTTAACCAACTAATTCAGAGCGATATGATAAAGATTTCAGAAGAACTCCTGGCGAAGTTTAACGCCAATCCTTTGTATTCAAAAGACGGACAAGGTACAAATGCAGAGGTTATTGCAAAGTTTTACGTTCCTTTTTCTGAAGCCTGCTGGCTTATAACCGAAGCAAGTCAGGAAGGTGATGACTGGCTGATGTTTGGCTATTGTCACATTTTTGAGTGGGAATTTGGCTATGTCAGTCTATCCGAGATTATGGAGCTGAACATAAAAGGAATAACAGCCCAGATAGATAACACTCTGCCAAGAGGCTGCACTATTAAGGACTGTCTTAAGAAGATACCATTTGCAGAGCATTAAGCTCTGCAAACTTCAACAGGAACAAACAAAACATCCATTATAACCACAATAAATATTTACAGCTATGCCAAATTGGAACACTACATATTATACACTTTATGGTAACAAGGATAATATAAAGAGACTATATACAGACTTGAAGAATACTGTTGATATTGACAGAACAAAGGAAAGCAAACCTTTTACATTCTTAGGTAACTCTTATTGGCTCGGTTACATTAAAAAACAACTTTTGCCAGAGGTTGAAGAAGAATTGCCAGCCCGAGGAGAAATCTCTTACATAGAAGAAGATATTAAAGATTATGGTAACGATATGGCTTCCTTAAAGTTGACTACTGAAACGGCTTGGGTTGCCTGTTCAGAACTGATGGACAAGATAGCAGAGAAATATGACCTTCAGCTTTTCTACTATTCGGAAGAGCCTGGTTGTGGAATCTTTGAAACTAATGATACAGAAGGTCTGTTTTACTCATTCCGTTATATGGTTGACAGTGAAAAGGAAGGAATAGAATATTACGATTCATGGGATGAAGTTGTTTCAGTAATAAAAAGTATAACCGGCATCACTCTTGATAACATATCAGAAGCAGAAGACAAGCTTTCTGCCTTTAATGACGATGACACTTTCTTGATTATAAATGAAATATCAGTAGCTTAATCTGCTTGGGGCTAACAACCCCAAGTTTAACTTGAAATCTTATGATTTACGAAACCAATTGTACTGAAATAAACATAGAAAGGTGGAAACAGCTTATGCGCTATGCACGACCTTGTTCGTACAGGTTGCTGGTAAAGCGAATCCAAAAAGAAATACCTTCATTGTATCAATCCCTTGCTTTGGAGTTCCCGAATCCTTATGCATCGCAATGTAGAAGTACCCCTACTCATTATGTTCTGGTACATTCTGCTATAGAGTATTTTATTCGTAAATAAATCGAGTCCCCTTCGAGGGGACTTTTGTTTCTCACCCTATCTCAGGAATACGCTGTAAACCGTATGTTTCCTTCCTTTGGCCAAACTATGTATAGTCCGGAGGAATAAAACATCCGGCTTGCAAATTCAGCACCTCACACCGTATGAACCTTCCCGGTGGCTCAGGATCATCCGGCGAGATATGCTTTCCGGCAATTTGCAGCAGCCCGGTTTCTACCCGCCCTGGAAAGAACCCGTCACCTGAAGGTGCCGGCGAAAGCGGTGTCTCGAAAGGGCATCTTTTCTGTGTGGCTGAAGCCTTCCGTTTTTAAATGTCTTCTTGTACTTTTCGGTGTGTACCGCACACCTTTTTCTCCTCTTCCTCCGATGTCGTCTCCGGCGGCTGCCACAGTCCGGTTACCGCTCCGGTTTCACGGCCATTCTTCCTGAAATATCCCTTTTTTTACAGTGATACACCCTTTTTCTTAAGTCGGTCAAGGCAGGCTCGTTCTTACGGCTTCGTCTGTCGGCCGAT